>CAZNDR010000419.1:0-4341 GCA_964571835.1 uncultured Cytophagia bacterium
TTTTTTCTCACTGCTGCATAATTGATTTACCACAAAAAGACAAACGAAGTCATTTGCTATTCTTTAATTTTAATAATAAATCAAGTTTCTCGTTCCACAACTTTTCTGAAATGGAAACATGATAGAGGTGCGGATTGATTAATCGTTTTACACCAGAATCCAGGCTTTCCATATCAGCGATGCGAAGCTGTCGCATCTGTTCGATTGAGGGAAAGTCATAGACAATTTTTCCCTCTTTTATGATTTCAGTCAGCAAGAGCTCAACTTTCGAGATATCCATTTTTGATAGGGTTCGTTTTTTGGTTTGATCCGACGGATGGTACAAGTGTAGCAACCCTTGATTGAGAGGACTTTCTTCTTGGGTGCTGATAAAATCAGCGCTGGCTTTGTTAGTTTTATCATATATTCGCCACACTATTTTTTGTCCCGGATTAGGCATTTTTTCGACATTTTCTGATAACTTCATGGCTGACTTCCAGACGCCTTTATCTTGAACGGCGACTAATTTGTAAACGCCACCCAGCGCTGGACTGCCGTACGAGGTGATTAACTTTGTTCCCACGCCATAAGCCAGCCGTTTGATTAATTTATCGGCATCGATGCCATGCTGTGGCGCATCCATTTTTATTTGATCGATAATTTGCCACATGTTGAGTTCATCGAGTTCATTGGATAAGACGATGATAGTATTCTCAAAGCCGGCGGCGTCTAACAATTTGGCAGCTTGAATGCTGAGATAAGCCAGATCACCGGAGTCGAGGCGAATGCCGACCGGTTGGTGTCCTTTCCGACGCAATTCTTCAAAAACTCTGATGGCATTGGGGACACCACTTTCCAGGGTATTGATGGTATCCACTAATAAAATACATTCATCAGGATAAATATCAGCAAAGGTGCGGAACGCTTCTAATTCACTTGCTCCCAAAGTGAGAAAGAGCTGAACCATGCTGTGAGCATGAGTTCCCTTCGACGGATAACCCAATAGATGCGAAATTCCCATATTGGAGCTGAAGTCAGCTCCACCAATCAGAGCGGCACGTATGCCGGCCAAAGCGCCAAGACTCTGGGCACGGCGCGTGCCAAATTCTAATAACAATTGTCCGCCAGCAATGTGGCGCAGCCGCGCGGCTTTGGTGGCAATTAATGTTTGGTAATTTAACTGATTTAGCAATGAGGTTTCGATAATCTGCGCCATGATAATGGGACCTTGTACGGCGGTAATTGGCACGTGCGGGTGAATAACCCGTCCTTCCGGAATGGCTGTTAAAGTCAGGCATTCGAAAGAGCCATTTTTTTGCAGCCAATCGATAAAATCATCACTGAACATTCTTTTGCCAGCGCGATTTTTTTGACTTCGCAAACATTCGGATTCTTCGGCTCCAAAGCAGACATTTTTCAGCCAATCGACAAACCACTCTAATCCGGCATTGACGCAATAGCCAGCTTTGTGCGCGCCGTAATCTGGGTATTGTCGAAAATAGTGATCAAAGCGGGCTGGCATTTCATGCCATCCCATTCTGAAATACAGCTGCGCCATGGTCAATTGATAGTGATCAGTAAAGAGGATATTGGTGGCTAATTTCTGCCAAGCTGGATTCAAGCCTTGTCTCCTGCGAAAGCATTTTTTTATTCAATGATGAATCAAATTAACAAAAATCATTTGAAAAAGTCAATAAGCTTTTTGAAATTTAGGTTGTTTTTTTAAATTGTAGCATCAGCGGCTAATTATTTCTTGGCGAAAAAGGAGAATGTTATCAGTGCCAATTGGCAGAAAAAATATGGATTCTTTATTAGGCAATCATGATAGGAAACAATGAACCGTGACTTATCTGGAGCAGTGAGTTAAGATAAAACAAAAAATGCTGAGAAGAAATTTCTTCGTTGGGAACATATAAAAATGTGAACAGGCGAAAAGTTTTTCAGCGGCACTGACGTCGCTTTTAGATGAGATCGTGGCAAGAAGATTTACTGCTCTTGTTCAGTCTGAGCTGTTTTAAAGCTGATGATAAATTTTGTACCATGATCTGTTTCACTTTTGATTGTGCCGATGAGTTGTTTTTTTACAATAGAAACGGCCAATTGCAGCCCCAATGTTTTCGCTTTAAAAATATCAAAATCTTTTGGCAATCCGATACCGTTATCGGCTATACTCATTATGATATCATTATCCAATTTTTTGATATGAATAGAAATCTTTCTTTGACCTTTGAAATTTTCTGGGAAGGCATATTTAAATGAATTGGAGATCAATTCATTCACCACAATTCCACAAGACAGTGCCCGGTTGATGTCTAAGATAATTTTTTCAGCTTTTAGGTCGAAATCGACATGCATGAAACTGCAATCAAACGCCTTATATATTTTTTTCGCCAACGAATCAATGTAGCTAGCTAAATCTATTTCTGATAAATTTTCAGCTTTGAATAATTGTTCATGAATTAATGAGATTGACAAAACGCGATTCTGGCTGTCTCTTAATATTTTCGCAGCTTCTTCTTGTTTTACTCGGCTGGCCTGAAGTCGAAGCAAGCTTAAAATTTGCTGAAGATTATTTTTTACTCGATGATTGATTTCTTTAAGCAAAATTTCTTTTTCAGCTAATGAAATTCTTAATTGCTCTTCAGCATTTTTTCGGTCCGTTATATCTCGCACCATGCCTAATATTTTGAGGTCATCGCCCGGCAAACGCACCGTATTGGCTTCAACATATCTTAGCCGATTATTTTTGGTGTAGATTTTAAAAGTGTAAGTATTTTCAATTTTTAATCCGATTCCCCGGTCAATCTTTCGTTTGATAATTAAGTCTCGATCATCAGGATGGATCATGTCAAGGTAATTGAAATTAGGCGATAGCAGCTCTTCCCGGTCATAGCCGACAAGTCTTATGAAGGCCGGATTGACATATTCAAATCCAGCATCGCCAATGATATAAATGCCATCAAGTGCATTCTCCGATAATATTCGATATTTTTCCTCACTAATGCGCACTTTTTCTTCCATTTTTTTTCGCACAGTGATGTCGATCGCCGTGCAGAGGATAGCAGATTTTCCGTTGTAACTGATATTATTTAGCGTCAGCAATGTTTCCAGTCGGTCACCGTTTTTTGTTATCAGCGTACAATCAAAAGGAATAGCCGCCTTAATTTTTGTCTTTATTTCAAAAAGCTGTTGCACTAAACTCTTTGATTCGTTCGAGAAAATAGAATAAAAGTCGAATTGGGCATCTAATATTTCTTCACGTTTATACGCTAACAGCTCTTCGGTAACTTTGTTGACATAAACGAATTTAGCATTTTGATAGATAAAAATCATGTTTGGCGATTGTTCTGCCAGACTTCTGAATTTGGCTTCTGATTCCTGCAATAATTTTTTGGATTCTTTTTGTGCGGTTATATCTTTGAAGACAATAACCGCGCCTAAAATATTATCGTGCATATCGCGGATCGGAGCACAATTGTCATCGATGGGTATGCTATTTTTGTCCTTGTTTTTTAAATAATAAGTATCGTCGATGCTGACTGTTGTGCCTTCCTTCAACACTTTCATCAGAAAATAGTCAAAATTTTCCAAATTCTTTTCATGCCTGACATTAAAGATCTTGTCTAACGGCTTACCGATTGCTTCTTCCCAGGTCCATCTGGTTAGTTTTTCAGCCGCTGGATTGATGAAAGTTATGTAACCATTTTTATCAGTAGTGATCACAGCATCGCCGAAACTTTTTAGGGTTGTAAACAGCCAGGCCTCTTTCTCTTTCAATCTTTTATCCATGATGTATTTATGAAGCGCGGATTGGACTGAGGCATTTAGTTCAATGTCATTGTGGGGTTTGTAAATATAGCCATAGGAAGAGGTCTTAATTATTCTTTCAACGGTGTCCAAATCACCGTAAGAGGTCAAATAAATTACCGGGATATCAAATTTTTCGTTGATTATTTTGGTTGTCTCAATACCATCAATCGGACCTTTTAATTTAATATCCATGAGAATAAGATTAGGGGAAAATTCTTGAACAGCATTTATAGCGGCCTCACCAGTAGCAACTGTGGCGCAGACCTTGTAGCCATATTTGTGCAGGCTATCCTGAATAGTTGCAGCAACTGTTTTCTGATCCTCAACAATAAGAATTTTAATTTTTTCCATAGCCCCCAGCTTTGTTTATCGAGTCATTCTTCATTATTAGTCTGCTGAACACTCAGATCGAAAAGCAATAAAAAAATTACTATTTAACTTGATATTGCAGAAAAGTTGCCGCTGTATTTTCCTAAACTTTATTGGTTCTTATTTGCGCTAGTCAGCTGAGCCATCATCAATTTTGCTTCCATATTTGATAAGAAATTAAAT
>CAZNDR010000420.1:0-4337 GCA_964571835.1 uncultured Cytophagia bacterium
TCGGGAAGGTGGTCGTACGGTTGGCGCTGGTGTTGTGACCAAGATTATTGAATAATGAGATATGAAAATGGTGGAGTATTAATATGGCTGGGCAAAAAATTCGCATTAAATTAAAAGCCTATGATCATCGACTTATCGATCAATCAACTGAAAAGATTATTAAGACAGCAAAACAGACAGGCGCACATATTTCGGGTCCTATCCCTTTGCCGACGCGGCGAAGCGTTTATACAGTATTAAGATCACCGCATGTAGACAAAAAATCTCGTGAACAATTTGAGACGCGAATCCACAAGCGCTTGATAGATATCTTAAATTCAAATCCTAAAACAGTTGATGCGTTGATGAAATTAGAGCTGCCGGCTGGCGTAGATGTAGAAATTAAAGTCTGATAGCTGAAGTTAATTTTTTGACCAGCTTAACAATAATTTAATAAATAAAATGATCGCCGATGAAAATAAATTCATCTGATTAATTTCACCTTTAAACGACGAATAGAAAAATGAGTGGTTTGATTGGAAAAAAAATAGGGATGACCAGGTTTTTTGACGAGACTGGACAAAAAGTAGTAGTAACAATTGTCGAGGCTGGGCCTTGTTTTGTGACCGATATTAGAACTAAAGAGAAAAACGGTTATGAAGCGGTTCAATTGGCGTTTGATGAAAAACGAGAAAAGGTGACTGCAGCGCCCTTGAAAGGCCATTTCAAGCGTGCCAAAGTGAAACCAATGAAGGTCATGAAAGAATTTGATTTTGTAAATTATCCCAATCCGCTTAAATTGGGCGATGAGCTGAAAGTTAATATCTTTGCAACAGGCGACATTGTCGATGTCTCTGGCATATCCAAAGGCAAAGGTTTTGCTGGTAATGTTAAAAGACACCATTTTAGTGGCGGTCCAAAAACGCATGGTCAGAGCGACCGTCATCGGGCGCCTGGTTCGATTGGACAATCTTCCTTTCCCTCGCGCGTGCTGAAAGGTACACGAATGGCCGGCCGCATGGGTGGACAGAATGTCACGACGAAAAATTTAAAAATTATCAAAGTGGACATTGATAAAAATTATCTCATGATCAAAGGTGCGATTCCTGGCCATATCAATAATTATGTGCTAGTCAAAAAAGTGTAGTTGCGTAATCCTACTTAATATAAAAACGGAATTCAGAACATGAAATTAGAGGTACATAAAACTGACGGAAGTTCGGCAGGAAAAGAAGCATTGCTTCCCAAGGAAGTATTTGGTACTGAGCCGCATGATCATTTGATTTACCTGGCGGTTCGTTGCGAGCAGAAGAATAGACGACAAGGAACTGTGGCAACGAAAAATCGGGAACTGGTTAGCGGCGGAGGCAAAAAGCCCTGGCGACAAAAAGGACGAGGTACGGCACGTTCAGGTTCGTCGCGGTCTCCCTTGTGGAGAGGCGGCGGTCGCGTATTTGGCCCTCAGCCAAGAGACCTGCACATGAAGCTAACCAAAAAAATGAAAAAACAGGCTCGCACGTCGGCTTTTGCTTATAAAGCGAAACAGAATGAAATTATGCTGCTTGAAGAGGTGAAATTGGAGCGGGCAAAAACCAAAGAGATGTATCAAATTTTAAAAAATTTGCATTTGGAGAACAAAAAGGTCTTATTGCTAAAAGACAATTATGATGCGACCGTATTACGCGCTAGCAGAAATATTCCGCATCTGACAGTTCGACTGGCTTCAGACGCTTCTACGTTCGACATTTTGAATTGTGAAATGCTGCTAATTGAACAAAAAGCACTTGAGAAGCTTAGCGAGGTTTGTGCCTTATGAAGATAAGAAAGGAAATTTTAGCCTATCCAATTTTGACTGAGAAGATGTTAAAATTGCAGGAGAGCAGAAGAAAATACGCTTTCAAAGTGGATAAAACTGCCAATAGGATCGAGATAAAAAAAGCGGTTCAAGCCCGTTTCGATGTGACGGTGGAAAAAGTTCATATTATTAATGTAAAAGGCAAAGCCAAGCAGATGAACACCAGGCGCGGCATTACTCGAGGCAAACGTGCTGATTGGAAAAAGGCAATTATCACCCTGCGCGAAGGCGATTCTATCAATTTCTTTGAAAACGCGTAACTAGATGGCAATTAAATTTGGTAGTGGAGAATAGAAATGCCAGTTAAACATTTTAAACCAACGACACCAGCGCTCAGGTTCAAAACAATCTCAACCTTTGAAGAGATTACCAAAGATAAGCCGGAAGCCTCTTTAGTAGTCAGCTTGAAAGGCAACGGTGGCAGAAACAATCTTGGCAGAGTAACAGCGCGGCATCGTGGTGGTGGACATAAGCGAAAATATCGCATTATTGATTTTAAACGCGACAAGGTAGATATTCCGGCTCGCGTGGCAGCCATTGAATATGATCCTAATCGTTCTGCTCGCATCGCACTATTGAATTATGTCGATGGTGAAAAAAGATATATTTTGGCGCCAGATGGTCTGCAGGTCAACGATACTTTGGTTTCGTCAAAATCGGCTGAAATTAAGGTGGGGAATTCTCTGTTGCTGAAGAATATTCCCCTTGGTTCAACCGTGCATAACATTGAAATGAAAATTGGCAAGGGCGGGCAAATTGCTCGCAGCGCTGGTTCGTATGCTCAATTGATGGCCAAAGAGGGACGCTACGCTCAGCTTAAAATGCCATCCGGCGAAGTGCGCATGGTGCTGCTGGATTGTATGGCAACTCTTGGGCAAGTCGGCAACCTTGACCATGAAAATATCAGAGTCGGAAAAGCTGGGAAAAGCCGATGGTTGGGTCGTCGACCACATGTCAGAGGCGTAGCGATGAATCCTATCGATCATCCTATGGGCGGCGGCGAAGGTAAGTCGTCAGGTGGCAGGCATCCCTGCTCACCGTGGGGGCAGCTGTCCAAAGGCTTAAAGACACGAAAAAGAAAAGGTTCTGATTCATTAATTGTCAAGCGAAGGAAAAAATAGATAGGTTATTACACTATGGCAAGATCAGTTAAAAAGGGTCCGTATATTGATTCCCGATTGCTCACTAGAATTCTGGCGATGAATGAAGCCAGTCAAAAAAAAGTAATCAAAACATGGGCGAGAAGATCGACCATCACGCCGGAATTTGTCGGGCATACGTTGGCGGTGCATAATGGCAATAAATTTATCCCAGTGTTTATCAATGAAAATATGGTTGGTCACAAGCTGGGTGAATTTTCACCAACTCGAACCTTCCGAGGTCATGCTGGGAAGGATAAGAAAAGCAAAATTAAGTAGCATGGTGAAGATTGAAGCGCATGCCACAAGCGGCATATTTGGAGAATAAAAAATGGAAGCGAAAGCAATAGCAAAATATGTAAGAATGTCCCCGCAAAAAATTCGGCGCGTCGCAGAATTGATCAGAGGCAAGAATGTTGTCCATGCCTTGAATATTCTTCATTTTACTAATAAATCTGCCTCAAAGCCTTTGGAAAAAACGCTGCGATCGGCGGTTTCTAATATGTTGAATCTCGATGGCAGCTCAAAAGTTGATCCGGATGAACTGTACATTAAGGAAATACGGGTGGACAAAGGTATTACGCTGAAAAGATTTCGCTCTGCTGCAATGGGAAGAGCGGTGAGAATTCGAAAACCAACCAGTCATATTTTTATTCAGGTTTCAGAAATCGAAAAGTAGTCATTTTTAGGAGGATCATTTGGGACAAAAAGTAAATCCAGTAGGCCTAAGATTAGGCATCACCAAAAGCTGGGATTCAAATTGGTTTGATGAAAGAAATTTTGCCGATAAGCTAAAGGAAGATTTGAAGCTGCGGAAATACATCTTAGCTCGCCTTGATCATGCGGGAATTTCCAAAATTGGCATCGATCGCACGGCAAAAAAAATTACGTTGACCATTTATACAGCTCGTCCCGGAATTGTTATTGGCCGCAAAGGTGCGGAGGTAGATAAATTGAAAGAGGAGTTGCAACGTGTCACCAATAAAGATATTCAGTTGAATATTGAAGAGGTGAAACGTCCTGAACTTGATGCCCTGCTGGTAGCCAAAACTGTGGCGAAACAATTAGAGTCTAAGATTGGCTTTCGTAGAGCTATGAAAAAGGCGATTATGTCCTCCATGAGAATGGGTGCTGAAGGTGTCAAGATTCGCTGTTCGGGAAGATTAGGCGGAGCAGAAATGGCTCGGACTGAGCAATATAAAGAGGGGAGAATCCCTTTGCACACCTTGAGAGAGAACATCGAGTATGCTAACACTGTCGCTAAAACAACTTATGGCATTATCGGTGTAAAAGTATGGATCTGTTTAGGTGATAAATATAATATTAACTAATTTTAGAGCGTTCGCTGGAGAATAGATATCATG
>CAZNDR010000421.1:0-4323 GCA_964571835.1 uncultured Cytophagia bacterium
GGTATTTTACTGCATTTGCAAGATTAATAATTGAAATGTAGGAATTGGTTTAAGTGCGGCCACTCAAATCTCAGGCAACAAAGGCGGATTTAAAAGTGAAATCCGCCTTCTTAAAAAATCAAATTCTTTATGCTAATTTTCGAACGGCGGTCATTGTAAATACCATAACGAATACAGCGACTGTTTCAGTAATACCAATTACCATCATATATTGACCGAAACCTTTTCCTGTTTCGCCCAAAGCGTCTGCTGCTTTTGCAGCAGCTTTTCCCTGCATAAAAGCTGAAAAAGCAATTGCCAAACCTGCGAAACATCCAAGCAGCATCTGATAGGGATAACTTTCGGGAGGCAAATTAGCAGCTCTAATTGCATTTCTCAAAATCATACCATAAATTGTCTGAGTCAAAGGAGCGCCCGCAAATGCCACTAAAATAAAAGGCGCAGCTTTATTTTGTACGTAAGCTCGTTTCCAAGCGCCAATAGCTGCCATGCCAGCAACGCCAGTGCCTAAAGCAGAACCTATTGCAGCAATTGCTAGTGATAAACTCATGTCTCCAAATCCCGGAATCATAGTCGTTCTCCTTAGTAATTAATTCCATAAAACCCATTACAACAATATTTAGCAGGGCTAATATGCGACATTTATCTCCTATTGAATGGTTTGAATAACTTTAGAAAACTTGACATCATAAAGATCACCTCATTTAAATTTTATTCTTTAAATGGCTCGTAAGGTTTCCCATTCCATTGGATACCAATATGCCCTGAAAATTCAAGCATATTCAACCTGACTCCATGCACCAAAACTGACATGCCGCTAAGCGCCAAATTTATGCTATGCCCAATCAATAAAACGATGGCAGCAAAAATGCCGCTCACAATAGAGCTTATCCCAGAGCCCATCGCTATGGTATTAAAACTTGAAGCTACAATGACCGTCGCTAATCCCACTGCGAAAAGTCGAATATAAGAGACGATATCAGAAAATGAGCTGATAATGCCAAGCGGCAAATTGGCTAACGTGCTCAGCATGCCCTTCAGTACATTTTTCTGAAAATTAGCAAAGAGCAAAATTAGCACAGCTCCAATAATTAATAGCGGCATAGCAGCTTCTGATAACACTTTTCCCAGAACAATATTATTGGCTACGAAAAAGACTGCCCATAAAACTAGCACCCACCCGATTTCAGCTATTGCAGACATCGTGTTTATTTTGCGAAAGGCTGCCATCAAATGACCAATACTCAGATGCACAACACCAATAAAGAATGTCAATTGCATAATAATATCAGATGAGTTTGGATTATAGCTGTAAATTTTTTTTATAATAAAAAGCTTTAAAAAAGGAAGATGGGCTATTTGCTGTGAGCCAAACCAGGTTCCCGTGACTGCCCCCCAAATGATCGTGGCAAAGCTTAACAAATACATTAAATTGCAAAACTCTTTGCTAACTCCTCTGCTTTTGTGGGAAAAAAGAAAAGTCGCCAACAGTAACACTAAACCGTATCCAGCATCGCCGACAATAATAGCATAAAAAATACTGAAGAATACTAAAAATACAAAGCTCACATCCATTTCATGATAGCCTGGCAGTGTTCCCATAAAATCAAAAATCGGTTTTATCATGCCTATCCATTTTGGATTTCGGATGAGCGTCGGTACTTGTGTAGGATCATCTGGTTCATCAATTAAATAGCCAAAGCCGTGTTCTTCAGCGAGCTGTCTAATTTTCGGCACAGTCTCAATTGGACAGAATCCTTGCAAAAAGGCTATTTCACCATCGGAGCCCATTCCGCACTTTACCTTGTTCAATTTCAATTGACTTAATAAAGCCAAGCGATATTGATAAATGGCATGACGCTTGTGAGAAATTGAAGCTATCGCTTTTTCCAAGTCCATGATTTTTATTTCTAATTGTGATATTTTTTCTTCCAGTTCTGATAATTCGATGGCCGGCATTACATCTTCGTGGAAATCCAGCTTATCATCTGGTGACTCCGAAATAAGCACTAATTGGACCTGGTTAAGCACTTCGCTAACAAAAACGATGATTTTATCTGCCGGCACGTTTTTAAGCGCCTTTTTTTCTGCAATATAAAAACGGATAAATATACCTGCTTCGTTCAGTCGTTTCAAAGAATGATAGGAGACAGCGCTCCAGGTTTCGAACCAACGGTGCAACTTTTTATATTCAGCTAATTCCCGAGATAATGTCTCCTTAAGCTGATTTTTTTCGATCACTTGCTTAATTTCAAGCTCGATTCGGTTTTCATGCTCCACTTGCCTTTGATCATTCGATTCGCCAATAATAGTTAATGCTGTTTCCACATTTTCTAACTGCATTTCTAAAAGCTTAATATCTTCTGATGCTGGTGCTTGTACATGCCGTACATGCAGCACTCCTAATTGCCGCAATTTTATTAATGCCGCCTCGCGATGTCTATCTGCCACTAAAATTGTCACTTGTTTCATTTTGACGATCATGGGATGCTCATTTCTTTCTTCTTTTCTAGCTTGGCTTTGGCTATTTTGCCGCGAACAACAGCAGCGGCCAATTGATCACCCAGAAAAATCTGGATGACGCGAATATTTTCTTTTGCCTCAGGAATTTTGACTTCTTCAAATAATTTAATTCGTTGGACGGTAATGCGAAGCTCATCGGCCAAAATTTTCAGTTGTTGTTTAAAAATCTGCAGCTCTGCTATGCGCTTAATTTGCTCTTTCACCGCTTCGATTCCTTTGTCTACCCAAAGCGGCGTCAAATAAAGATCGATTTCTTTATCCTCAAAAATAATCTCTTGGAATACTGGAATATCAATGCCAGCGATATTATCGGTATTTGACTTTATTTCTTTCACAAGAAAAAACTTGCTCAAATCAATGTCTTCTGCAAATACGTCAATCCATTTCAGCACTTGTTTTTTGGAATTTTCTATCTCCTCATTCAACTTATCGATTTTATTTTGAACCATCCCGATTTCTGCCAACAACTGCTTTTTCTTCAATTCCAGGGTAGGCAAATAGCGCGTAAATCGTTTTAAATGCTCTTTTTGATTCTTGAGTTCGTTTTTAGTATATTTAATTTTTGCCATGGCAAGTTCTAGATTATTCTTTTGAATTTTCTGGCCAAAATTCGCTAATCAACTCAGTGCGTAAGCGAGTCTCTTCTGGCGTAAAACATGCTGCAAGAATTTGCCAACCGCGATCAAGTGCAGCTTCCAACGGAATATTGACGGATAAATCCATCATTTGTGAACGGAATAACTTGCCATATTTCAATAGTTTGTTATCCCAGTCGCTCATGCGAAAGCCCATGGATTTTTTTTCTTCAGTTTCCACGTATTGGGCATAGAGTTGTATCATGCCATCCATAATAGCGCGGTGATCTTTTCGGCTGCGTTCAGCGCTGTTCACATTTTGCTTCAGCCGGCTCAAGGAGCCGAATGGATCAATATATCCATTATGCAGATAAAACTGTCCTTCAGTAATGTAGCCGGTATTGTCAGGCACTGGATGGGTAACATCATCACCAGGCATGGTAGTTACAGCCAAAATAGTAATGGAACCAGCACCTTCAAAGTCAACTGCTTTTTCATACCGTGCCGCTAATTGGCTGTAAAGATCGCCGGGGTAACCCCGATTCGAAGGCACCTGTTCCATGGTGATGGCAATTTCTTTCAGAGCATCGGCAAAGTTGGTCATATCAGATAATAAAACGAGCACATCTCTTCCTTTTAGCGCAAATTGCTCAGCCACTGCCAGTGCCAAATCTGGCACCATCAAACTTTCCACGATCGGATCCGCAGCAGTATTCATAAAAAAGATGGAGCGCGATAATGCGCCGCCTTCCTCAAGTGCATTTTTGAATTTCATATATTCATCATATTTCAAACCTATACCTCCAAGAATGATCATATCAACTTCAGCCTGTAAAGCAACGCGTGCAAGTAGTTTGTTGTATGGTTCTCCAGAAATGGAAAAAATCGGCAGCTTTTGGGAGACAACCAGAGAATTGAAGACATCAATCATGGGAATATTGGTGCGAATCATTCTCCTAGGGATAATCCGCTTCGCCGGATTGACACTGGGCCCAGCGACATTAATTAGATATTCTGTTAGCATCGGCCCTTTATCGCGCGGATTTCCGGCGCCGTCAAAAATTCTGCCCAGCATATTATCAGAAAAAGTGACTTGCATCGGGTGACCGAGAAATCGAATTTCATCATTGAGAGAGACACCTCGGCTGCCGGCAAAAACCTGTAATGAGACAAGATCTCTATCTATTTTAATTACCTGCGCCAGCGATTTCCCTCGCCTCGTGGT
>CAZNDR010000422.1:0-4322 GCA_964571835.1 uncultured Cytophagia bacterium
CAAACACAATTAACGGCGGTTTTGAGATGACGGTGGAAAATCAGGCTGTAACCATAAAAAGATCTGGCCTGGGACGAGAAATTGGTCCTAACGAAAAGGTCGATATCAAATTTGCAATAATTAAAAATCCTTCCAATCCGGGTGCTAATTATAGAATGGAAATTGAAGTTTTTAATGAGAATAACAAGAGCATAATTAAAAAGCGTGAAACAATAGCAATCCTTCCACAAAAAGAATAAAACATACCATCTTATAAAGATCACATTAGAAAAAGTAATAGCGAAGGCACGGATGACTTAAAGATATTTGCATTTGAGATGATTAATTCATTGAAAAAAGTTTTTGAAAGAGCGGTAGATGAGGCTGAGACATTTTAGAAATTTTTTTATTGCCATAATAATTCTCAACATTTTTGAAAATAGATCTTTTGGTCAGGGCGCCTTAACGAGCGTAAGCGTAGACTTATTAGATCATATTGCCAGTGTGAAGACGATCTATACCTTCAATTTAACCACAGATACCAGTGCAGTGCCCAACGATGCCAAGATATTGATTACTTTACCGGCCGGTTTTGATGTCACTGAATCGACAATTGCGCAATCGACAACGCCGATTGAATTTGATGGCGGTTTAGTTGCTGAAGTAGAGGCCGGAGTGATAAAGATTATACGCGATGGTACAGGAACACCGGTTGCACCCAATACTGCTATCGGTTTTCGAGTTGTCTGGATCAAAAATAGCCAAGCTGCAAGAGACGATTATGTGGCTACTATCACGATAAAGCAAAGCAACGATGTTATCATTGCTGAGGGCACGTCGTCTTTTTTTTCAATAACTCATGCTTCGCTAAATTCTTTTTCATTTGATAACATTAATGACCATCTCGCCGGCGAAAATTTTGTCATCACAATTACGGCGCGCGATGAATTCAACAATCTGGTCAAAAGTTTTGCTAGCGCCGCGACTTTATCAGATACCAGTAAAACAATTTATCCATCAAACACTGACAATTTTTCTTTAGGAGTCTGGTCAGGAAATGTTCATATCAAACGAGCTGGTGCTAGTAATGAAATAACGGCCATCGCACAGAATAAATCTGGAATTTCCAATAGATTCAATATAACGCATGGATCTTTAAACCATTTTGATATTAGCACTATTGCCAGTCCGCAAAGGGCAGGAACAGCATTTAAAATTAACATTGTAGCGCAGGATGAGTACAATAATGTTGTAACATCATTCAGTGACACTGTGGCTTTATCTGATCAGACGGGTTCTTTGAAGGCGAAAGCTGATAATTTTGTTGCCGGCGTACTAAACAATCAATCTGTAACAATTACCAAAAGCCAAAATGACAATTTTATTATCGCTACAGATCCAAATACCAGCAAATCAGGACAGTCCAATTCTTTTAATGTTTCGCCGGGCAACCTGGCAAAATTTTACATAAATCCGATTCTTTCCCAAATTGCTGGTCAGTGGTTCGCCATTACCATTATAGCGCAGGATAATAACAATAATACGGTAAGCAATTTTGAGAGCAAAGTAACGATTGCTGATAAGTCTGGAACAATAATGCCCACTTACAGTGGCGATTTTGTGGCTGGCAAATGGTCCGGCGAGGTGAAGATTGCCTCTTCTTACGCTGATAATGTCATTACGGTGAAGAAAATAGCCGGTAGTGAAGCTGGGGTATCAAATTCTTTTCAGGTCACCGTGGGAATATTAGACCATTTTACCATAGAAAATATTTCTTCTCCTCGAACTGCTGGAACGCCATTTTTAATTACCATTAAAGCGCGAGACAATGAAGAGAATCTGGTCACCTCGTTTGCTGGTCAGGTATATATGAATGACCTCTATAATTCGATCACGCCAGCGATTTCTGATAATTTTGTTAATGGCACCTGGATTGGTTCGGCAACAATTAAAAAATCTGGGAGTAATAACCGAATATTAGTTACTGCCAGCAATAAGCAAGGATTATCCAATTATTTTAATGTTGACCCGGGAGCTTTAAATCATTTTACCATCGCAGATATTTCATCTCCTCAAATCGCTGGAACAGATTTTTCACTGTTTATTCAAGCGCTCGATGCCAATGAAAATATCGTCGTCGGATTTAGCAGCCCGATTAATTTGACTGATAAGAGTAATACCATTTCGAAGCAAGCAACAACAAACTTTGTAGCTGGTGAATGGAGTGGCAGCATTAACATAAAGCGCAAAACAGCAAATAACTTAATTACGGTAGCGGATCCTGCCTCAGGGAAAACAGGTGCCTCCAATTATTTTAATATTAATGCAGCCGAGGTTGATAAGCTTATAATACGCGATAATCCAGGCGGATTAGGCCATGAAGTTGGTGATCAGATATTTAATTTAAAAGATAAATTTACTTTGTATGCTGCCGGGTATGATCAATGGGACAATTATGCTAGAGATGTGAAGGCAAATTGGGGCGCCATTGGAAACATTGATCGCCCAGCCCCTTTATTGGGAACTAGCACTACTTACGAGCCAATGACTCCATATACAAGTGGAAGCATTTTTGCTGACAGTCTGGGCGTAAAATCTGATACGACAGGAATTTTTACCATTGGCGTAATTCATCACATTAAAATTAGGGATGCTGAGAATGGCGCTGGAAATATTGTCGGTGATGTTGAAATGACCGCAGATGATTCACTGATTTTGTTTGCTGCTGCTTACGATGCTGGTGACAACTATTTAGGCCCCGTTTCTGTTAGTTGGTCCAGCGATGGCAGTCTGCAACCGCCAGTAAATAGCAATGGTGAGCAAATAATATTTAGTCCAACTAAAGCACGCGTTTCTGGAAGTCTAAGCGCCTCGCATCTCTCCGGGCAGAAGGTATCTACCGGGATAATCTCAGTAAGACCAGGTGCGCCCGTAGGGACAATTATTTTGCATCCGAATCCGCGAGTAATCGCTGCTCATCCGGATTCTTTTTCCGTTATTCATTCTGATCAGATATTTGATGCCGATGCAAATTTAATAGCTGAAGATGAGCTGTTTACGGTTACCACAAACCTGGGAACAATTTCAACTACGGATGCTGCACCAGAAATTAATGGCTGGCAAATTCGGTCGGATTTTAATAGCAAGCTCACTTTTATGCTCAAAGCGGGAACTACCGGCGGCACAGCCTACCTTCACGTTAATAGTACCGGCAAGGGAAGCGCTGTCGGTGATACAAGTCTAATCTTTGCCAATTTATTTATCGTATCGATTAATGCTGATTATCGACAAGTCTCTCAAGGACAATCAGCGATACCAATTCGTATGGTGGCAAATAATGTCAGTTCAGAAAATATCGCCATAATTAATGCTGGGCTAAATTTTACAGGCCCGTTACCATTACAGAATAGTCTGACTGGAGAGTACGCAATTTTTCGTAATGACGGCCTTACTGAATTGCTGGCTCAAACCCAAACAACTTTGACGTTTTTGGTTGATCTTGCCGCTGATGCCACAAAAGGGCAGGTATCAATAAATGGCTATATTATGGGCGAATTAGGTGGATTATCGGTGGGTGATACAGCTGCCAGCTACATCGATGAATTTATCGTACAATCACCGTCAAAATTGTCTATCAATAAAGTTGAAGCATTTGCTGATACGGTCATTCAAGGAACGAAAACAACCGTAAAAATGACGATCAGAAATGATGGCGATGCTTCGGCTTTTGTCGACAGTGATAGCATCACCTTTTGGGCTGTTAACAGCGGCATGAATGAAACAAGCCGATATGGACAGATTTCATATTTTACAAATTCAGATACTGTCTTTGGTCATAGCTCGGAAATTTTTGCTTATACCGTTCAGGTGGGAACCAACGCTTTAATTGACTCCGTTGCTCTCGATGGAAAGATTACCGGGCATGATACAAATTCAAATAATATGCTGTCAGATCTCAGCGCCGACGTAAAAGATGGCTGGTGGGTCAAACAAGCGTCGGAGGTGGAAATTGTTGAATTCGAGACAAGTCAAATGACAGTTTCCGACCGACAGCCACAGGACTGGTACATCAATATGGTGGTGAAAAACTCTGGTGGTGCGACGCTGAGATTGGATAGTGTGCGAGTCAATTTTTCTGTCGGAGGCACTAATATTTCTGACGAATATAAGCTGATTTATCCCACCGCCTTTTTAGCGGCTGGCGGCGATACGCTGCCAGCCGGAGAGATTGATACACTGAAGATCGTTGTTGATGAAACCGGGACGACATTGGGAACAATAACAATTTCAGGCAGGCTTTTTTTAGCTGATATGATTAGCGGGCAAATTATCAAAAGTGCCGT
>CAZNDR010000423.1:0-4307 GCA_964571835.1 uncultured Cytophagia bacterium
GTTTTTGCGCCAAGGCAAGTCACGCTTATTTTTTTCAAACCAATTTATTAAATTATTCCGAAAGGAGCTAAATTGATGGGGAGACATGTCAGAGCCCACTAACTATTTTCACGGTGATGATCAATAGGATAAGAACGTTTGGTTTTTCGATCATAAGCGTCGATTATTCACTTGGATTTATCGTATTTTTGGGCCTCTGCGGAAACTCTCCTTTTAGAGCGGATCTGATGATATTTCTCACTTCATCAGAAAAATCTTGAGTTATCATCCATTGCAAATAAGCTGGATTTTCTTTGGCCATTCGATTGAGTGAAAAGCCTCGATACTTGCCAAAGGTGAGACAAGCTTCATCATTGGTCCATTTGAATTTTTTATCTTTGTCGACAAATCGTTCATCGCGCATATTGCATAAATTGTGCAACTCATCAATGGATTGGGGCAAATCAGGATATTTGATTAGTTGCGCTTTAAAAATTTCTAATGTTGCCTGAGTGTCTTTTAAGGCGCTGTGCGCACTGGCTAATTCTTTGTCACAATAAAAACGATAAGCCGCACTGAGATCTCTTTTCTCTTTTATTTTGTAGATAGTCAACACATCAATAATTTTGGTATCGTCGAGCGAATAAGAAATACCAGCACGTTGAAGTTCATTTGTTAGAATCGGAACATCGAACGAGGCTAAATTATAGCCAGCTAAATCACTATTCTTGATAACCGAGATAACATCAACCGCAATTTCTCTAAAAGTCGGTTTGTCCATAACATCGAAATTATTGATGCCATGAATTTTTGTCGCCTCGGTCGGAATGGACATTTCAGGATTTATTAGCGTCAAAAAGGAATCGGTGGTTTCATCGGGAAATAATTTGATCAAAGCAATCTCAACGATGCGGGCATTTTTTATGTCCAGGCCAGTCGTTTCCAGATCAAGAAAAACTAACGGGCGCTCAAGCGTGAAACTCATAATATCGATTTACCTTTGACATAGTTGGCGGATAAAAAATTCTGTTGCTGAATTTACAAAATAAAATCCAATGAATCAAATAATTTTTTTTTAAAAAACACCCTTTCAAAAGTGCTGCACTTTTGAAAGGGTGAAATGAAAACACGCAGCCTTAAAATGTCAGTCAATGGTGGGATAATCTTTGATCATGTTCAACGCTTGCTTAATATTTTCTTCAGGCAAGGCATGATCTTCAAGTTTGCCGGCAAAATAGGCATCGTAAGCTGCCATATCAAAATGGCCATGCCCACTTAGATTGAACAGAATAGTGATTGGGGTACCTGCTTTTTTAGCTTTTAAAGCTTCGATGATAACTGCATGGATAGCATGGTTTGATTCAGGCGCCGGAATGATAGCTTCGGATTGAGCAAAAGTCTTGCCTGAATTAAAAACTTCCAATTGTTTGTAGGCTACCGCCTCGATGAATTTTTCCCGCACTAAATGGCTAATTAATGGCGCCATGCCATGATAACGAAGTCCGCCAGCATGAATGGGCGGCGGAACAAAATTGTGTCCCAGCGTGTACATTGCCAACAGAGGCGTCATTTGAGCTTCGTCACCAAAGTCGTAAGCATAAGGCCCGCGTGTCAACGTAGGGCAGGAGGCAGGTTCCACAGCAATCGCCCGCATTTTTTTCCCAACAAATTTATCTTTGATAAAAGGGAAAGAGAGGCCGGCAAAATTGCTTCCGCCGCCCACACAACCGATAACAATATCCGGATAATCACCAGCCATTTCGAGTTGCTTTTTGGCTTCGAGCCCCACAATTGTTTGGTGCAAAAGCACATGGTTCAGAACACTGCCCAGCGAATATTTGGTATCTTCTCGGCTGGCAGCATCTTCAACCGCTTCGCTGATGGCAATGCCGAGACTTCCTGGCGAATTGGGATCTTTAGCCAGAACATTTCTGCCCGCTTGCGTGTCGGTACTAGGACTGGGAACGATCGATGCGCCCCAGGCTTGAATCATGGAGCGGCGATAAGGCTTTTGCTGGTAGCTAATTTTCACCATGTACACCTTGCACTCGATGCCAAAAAAATTGCAGGCTAAGCTCAGGGCGCTACCCCATTGCCCGGCACCGGTTTCAGTGGTAATCCGTTTGACACCTTCCTGTTTGTTGTAATAAGCTTGCGCTACTGCTGTGTTGGGTTTGTGACTACCGGCCGGACTGACGCCTTCATATTTGTAATAAATTTTTGCTGGTGTGTCCAAAACTTTTTCCAATCTCTTGGCTCGGTATAAGGGCGACGGTCTCCACAGTTTGTAAATTTCCAAGACCTCATCTGGAATATCGATGTACTGCGCAGGGCTGACTTCTTGTTTGATCAGTTCCATGGGAAAAAGAGGTGCCAGGTCCTGCGGACCGACAGGCTGTTTAGTCCCCGGGTGCAGCGCGGGAGGCATCGGCTTGGGCAGATCTGCCAGGATGTTATACCATTGTTTCGGAATTTCATTTTCCGCTAGCAGAATTTTGGTAGGCTTCATGATCTTCTCCTTCATTCAATAGGTTAAAATTAAGTGAATTAATAATTATTATATTGAAGCAATTGACGCCATAAGTACTGTTCAGAAATTATTGTGAATAGCTAACAATTCGAAATGCTGTTAGTCGCTTGCTAAAAAATATTTATTCATCAAACAAAAAAGTTGGCTCATGGTAAAAGCGAATCGATTTATCTTTTATCTGATTATTGATTCTTTTTTGCAGCCAATGATTTTTTTGCTCGATCGAGGTATCAAAACGCAAAATGTCCAGTGGCACGTTGATACGCAGTGCTCGTTTGGGCAAAATAATGCGGGTTATGCCGCTGGGAATTTTTTCCTGTTTTTGGGTAACCAAAACCAATTCCTCTTTAGTGATTTTTCGAAAAACTATCAACACACAAAAATTGGGATAATTATTTTTGAGATGCTCTATATTGGTGTAGCTGACTCGGTCCATAAATCGAGAACCTCTGTAGATATTAGTAATATTTTTTAAATCTTCTATTCGCTGAAACAGGTCTTCATGGGCATGGACAGCAAAAACGTGGCTGTCGCCAAACTGCAATTGGCACAGCAGATCGCCGTTTTCTTTTTCCCTCAGTTTTTTTTCAGAAAATTCGGTGACAGAAATATCTGGCAAAGCCGTTAGTTTTTTGAGAAATGATTCTTTGCTGAAATGCTCAACAGCGTGGTGCCATTGAAGAAAAATGAGCCCCGGATCAAATAGGTCAATTTCCTGGATTAAAACATCCGGTATATCCAGCAGGCGCAGCGCTGTCAGACGATTGGCTCCATCAAGTAGGATGAGTTGACTGTCATTTCCATTTTTAGCAACCACCGGTGGATTTTTTAATATGTTTTCTTTTCTGAGATATTCGATAAGTTTGTTCGAACGCTCTTCGTCTGGCTGCTCATGGAAAGTAATACTACTAATGGGAACAATTTTAAGCTGTGGCAATTCGCCGATTTTAATCTGGTGATTATCGTTCAGGTTCACACTTCCTCCATAAAATAAAAAACCCACTTGTAACTTTAAAGTGGGTTGGATTAAATTTATATTTTATTTAAACCGATGTCATTTTTTGAGCGAATCCTCCCCAAATATGAACGTACGCCACCACCACCAATTATTATTGATTTTTGCAGCACTAAAAATATTTGGAGAATAAATTTTGCTCATCATTTGTCCTAAAATTTTTTGCAATATAATAATTATTAATTTATCAGTCAAGCAAATTTATAAAATTATTGCTGACTGTTCAGGCTAATACTTTATCGAGTTTAGCTTTAATGTGCTGTTTAGGCACGGCGCCAATTATTTGCTCGACCACTTTGCCTCCTTTAAAAATCAATAAAGTCGGAATACTCCTGATACCATGCTGGGCAGCGATTTTGTTGTTCGCATCAACATCGCATTTAGCGAATTTTACTTTGCTGTTATATTCAGTCGCCAATTCTGCAACAATAGGATGGATGGTTTTGCAGGGATTGCACCATACGGCCCAGAAATCAACCAATACCGGCAATTTTGATTTGATCACTTCGCTATCATAATTTTCCTCAGTTATTGCTAAAATGCTACTCATGCTGAAACCTCATTTCATTATTATCGCTTATTTTCTATGTGAAATTATTGGGTTCTAAATTAAAAAATTTTCTGAAAAATGCAAGAGGAATTTTGAAAAAAATTCTCCTTTTAATTTTCAAGGTGCGTGTATTATCAAATACTCGATTGAATAGCATCACCGATTTAGCATTGTTATTGTATTCGCTCAATAATGTATGGCATAGCATTATCGTTCATAAGAATGTGTCATTC
>CAZNDR010000424.1:0-4306 GCA_964571835.1 uncultured Cytophagia bacterium
AGAAAAGCAATTATGTTATCAGCGCCGGCATCCAGGTTTTGGCAGCGGCTTTGCAAAGCGACTCAACGGTACAGTTGACCACCTCCCAACACGACGAACAGGCATATACGCTGACAGTCAATAATGTCCGCGATCGCGCCAAGAATCCCAACACGATTCAAGCCAATTCGCAGGTCAGCTATTTGTACATCGACATTACCAAACCGAATATTGCTTCAGTTTCTATTGCTATGGAAAATTTAGTTACGATAAAATTCTCTGAGCCAGTGGAGCTTGTTTCGGCTGAGGATATTAGTAATTATGCTATCAGCGATAATGTATTGGTTTTAGCAGCAAATTTAGTAAGCGATTCAACAATACACTTGATCACCTCTAAACATAGTGAACAGCAATATACGCTGACAATAAACAATGTCCGCGATCGGGCCAAAAATCCTAATACCATTTTAGCTAATTCGCAGCTAAGCTATCAGTACATTGATTTAACGCAACCAACCATTGATTCAGTTTTGGTAGCTGGCGAAAATTTACTAACCGTCAAGTTTTCTGAACCAGTGGAGCCAGCTTCTGCCAGCAATAAAGCCAATTACATAATTAATGGCGGCATTACCATTTTCGCTGCCAGCTTGGTTGGCGATTCGACTGTACAACTAACAACTTCAAAACATAAAGAACAATGGTACACCTTAACTGTTGATGGTATTCAGGACAAAGCGATTGTGCCAAACATGATACAGCACCATTCTATCATCTTTTATGAATATATTGATCGCTTTTCGCCTGAAATCGTTCAGGTACAAGCTCCTCTCGAAAACAAGCTGGTCGTGACATTTTCAGAACCTGTTGGGGAAGTGTCTGCACAGATAGTTTCGAACTATTCAATCAACCATAACATTGCTGTTTTGTCAGCAAAACGATTAGTTGATTCATCGATAGTTGAATTGACAACAACAATCCATGCTGAAGGCAATTATCTATTAGCGGCTCAAAATATTTTCGATTTAGCAAAAACGCCTAATTCGATAAAACCTGGCACTACCAACGCCTATACTTATTCTGATACGACAAGACCACGGATAACAAAAGTGGAAATCTTCCGCGAAGATACAGTTATGGTGCATTTTTCCGAGCCTATGGAACCACTCTCAGCCACGGCGAAAGAGAATTATTCAATTTTCGAGGGCGTTCACATCTTGGCAGCTTTTCTGTCCGGCGATTCTACTGTGCTACTATATACTTCGCCCCATTCGGAAAAATTATATACCTTGACAGTGAACAATGTAAAAGACAGAGCGCATAATCCAACTCAGATTGCTCCGAATTCACAATATCAATATGAATATTTCGACATTACTGCACCGCAGATCGATAGCCTCAGCGCCGAAGAATTCGCTTTGCAGGTGATATTCTCTGAACCGGTTGACACCACCACTGCTGAAAATATTGCCAATTATGCTATTAGCGATAGTGTCAAAATATTCAATGCTGAGTTGGACTCCAATAAAAAAACAGTGCATTTGACTACTTCCAAGCATGATGAGAAAAATTATTTCCTGACAGTAAATAGCATTTTAGACCAAGCAAAGACTCCAAATTCTATCCTGCCAGACAGCAAGAAAAGCTATGCTTATATTGATGTATTGCCCCCTGAGGTAGTTTGGATTCATGCGCCCGCCGTTGATACAGTTGCGGTCAAATTTAATGAGCCAATACAAATAAGCTCACTAGCCGATGTCAATAATTATTCAATAGATCAAGACGTGAACGTATTATCGGCGAAGGTTGTCAATGATTCATTAATATATTTGCATACTTCTCATCATCAGGAAAAAGTTTATTATATGACAATTTCAAATATATGGGATCAGGCCAAGAGTCCTAATCAGATGCCACAGGTTTTTCGCAGCTATCAATACACTGATACAAAACCATTGACTTTAATCTCAGCACAGGCAGATGTCGAAGATACTGTCAAGGTTTTATTCAGTGAACCTATCAATGAAGCATCGGCCTTAGCTGTTTCAAATTATCTGATTAATGGTGTTGACGTTTTAAATGTCAAAATAGCCGCCAATTTAATGATGGTTTATTTGCACACGACGGCGCATGCTGAAGGCTTTTACACGTTAACCGTCAACAACCTGACTGACAGAGCGATTATTCCCAACAAAATTAAAACGGATAGCAAAGTGGACTATGAGTACGTGGATGTCACGTTGCCATTCATTAAAGCTGTTAATGCCCTAACAGATAAATTGGTCGCTGTTACCTATTCCGAATTAATAGATCAGTCCTCAGCGGAAGAGGTGGGCAATTATTCCATCGCTGGCATTCAGATCGATTCAGCAAGATTAGCAGCCGATAATTTTACCATAAATTTGAGCACCAGCAAACATGCCGAGACCAGCTACACTTTGGTTGTCAATAACATAGCGGATCGAGCTAAATCGCCAAATAAAATAATACAAAATAGCCAGTTCGTTTATGAATTTGTCGACGTTGTACCGCCAGTCATCGATTCGGTGAAGGCATTGGTCAACAATCGAGTGGATATTTATTTTTCAGAATCGGTCGATAAAATTTCTGCTGAACTCGATGCTAATTACATTATCAATAATGAAATTCAAGTGAATTCAGCCTCGCTGGATGCTAATCAATTTATCGTTCACTTAAGCACAACTGAGCACGTACCAGGTAATTATTTCATAATTGTCAACAATGTCTATGATCAGGCAAAGAAGCCAAATCCGATAAAAGCAAATTCAATCGCTCAGTATCATTACGTGGATTTAACTTCGCCTGAAGTGACGCAATTTAGCGCCTGGGGAAAAGAAAATATCAAGATTTCATTTTCAGAACCAGTAGAAAAGAAATCGGCTACTGATATAGCTAATTATCAAATTTCTGACAGCATGAAAATTTTCCAAGCGAATCTAAGCTCTGATAACATGTCGGTCTCATTAAAAACTAGCGCTCACTACGCCGGTGAATATTCATTGAAGATAAGCGATATTTATGATTTGGCTGATTCACCAAATAGTATTGACACAACAATCACCTATTTTTATATTGATAATGACGCACCGGATGTAATGGGCGTTTTTGCCGAAAATGATACCACAGTTATTATTAATTTTGATGAGCCAGTGGAAGAAATAAGTGCTAACGATACCTCACATTATAAAATTAATCCACAGCTTCGACTGATGGCGGCAACGTTAGATAGCTCAAAAACGAAAGTTAAGCTTGCTACTGAGAAACATGCCGAAGGCGCTTATTCGTTAACCGTCAGCCAAATTAGCGACCTTGCCGCTTCAGCCAATGTAATGCAAGAAGAGGTGCTCGTAAATTATAGCTATGTTGATGTAACGCCACCGACCATTGTCGGTGTTCATGCCCCCGATGCTGATCAAATTATCATTACCTTTAGCGAAAAAGTCGAAGAGTTATCTGCCACCGAGCTATCAAATTATCAAATTTATCAAGGCGGCCAGGTGAACTTTACAACACTACCAACAGGCAAATCAGTGGGCATTCAACAAAAAGGCCAGATTAAATTGGCAAAGTTAACCAACAAATTAATTAATGGCAATATTGCAGAAGAAACAAGTTCTCCTACTGGAGCTCTGTCTGCCATATCTATCTCAATGTTTGCCAATGGCAAAAGTGTTAAAATTTTCACTTCGCGACATAATGAAACTGAGTATCATGTTGTTGTGAACAATGTCAAAGATAGGGCAATTATTCCTAATGTCATTCAAGCGAATTCTAATTATAGCTATCGATATGAGGATATTAAATCTCCAGGAATTCACAACGTAGAAGCGCCAAATCCTGAGGTTCTTAACATTTATTTCTCTGAAGATGTCGATAAAGCCAGCGCTGAAAATACCAGCAATTATCACATCAATAATAATATCGCTATAAAGCAAGCGCAGCTGGATGACGAATTTGAAAATCTCGTCATCTTGGAGACTTCAAAACATGACTATGATAAAATCTATACTATTACTATTAATAATGTGAAAGACCGATCCCTGAGAGGAAATGTGCTGCCGCTCAATTGTAGCCAAGATTACTTCTGCAAAGATAGTCAGGCACCTTTGATTGATAGCACACGATTGGTGGACGCTGTTCATTTAAAAATTATCTTTAATGAACCTTTAGATTCAACTTCTGCTACAGATAAGAATAACTATGTCATTCAGAAACAGATCGAAATATTGGGAATTTCTTTAAACAGCACATCACAAATAATAACATTGTTCACTACGCCTCATGAAAGCGATTCGACCTACCTTTTGAC
>CAZNDR010000425.1:0-4300 GCA_964571835.1 uncultured Cytophagia bacterium
GACTAGTATTTTTCTCTGATGCTTATCTATTCGATCCCTAAGTTCCCAATGCAACTTGGTGTTCGATGGATGGTGTTAAAATGGACTCAGCCACAGGCAAACCAATCGAAGAAGCAAAGGCAGATTACCTTTTTGCTTATGGCAAACAGTTGTCCTTTAAGTTACAGCTTGACCTTCAAGACCTTTCAGAAAAAGACAATGAAGCACTATCACTTTTCAGCCATCTGATAATGGATTTCCATCGCGGCGATATTCCGTTGGGCGGTTCGAAAACTAACGGTTTCGGCTGGAGCAAGGCTGAAATTGCTGAGATCAACTGGTTTACCAGCTCGGAGAATTCCTTTAGCAAAAAGCTTTTCGCTGGACATCAACTGAAACAGCAGGGATTCTGGAAATCTGTTACTATTAAAGGCGAAGCCGCCTTCAACCTTCTTCAATCCATTACTCCCCTCCGAATTAATGCCAGAAAAATTCCCGCCACGCCTCCTAAAGCGAGTCAGGGATTTATTTCGCATCGTTACTTTGGCGGGCATTGCGGCAGTTTTTCTTTAGAGGGCGAAATTCTAACTCCGCTTAGCGTGAAAGAAAGCGGTGAACCATCGTTTCAGGCTATGGTAGGTGGCGAAAACATCAATGGTTGGGATTTCTTTTCCCTCAGTTCTCCAGAAGCAGCTTTAAGAAAAGGAAAGAAAATCTATGCTTTGCCGAGCAAAAGCTTGCGCGGCATGATTCGCAGCATCTATGCCATTGCCTCGGCGTCAATCGGCCAGAGCAGCCATATCAACAAACTGAATCCGGCCGATAGTCTATTTGGCTGGGTAGGCACTGGACCAAATCAGGCGCTTGCCGGCAGACTGTCGTTTAACTTTGCCCAATTCGATAATCCGCAGCTTGCCTGGTATCAAGTGCCATATCCTTATGGCAACTGGCAATTTGACGATGGCCAATGGAAAAATGTCCCCAAGAAACAAGCAAGCCTCTTGCGCATTGGCCAGGAGTGGCGTTATTTTCCTCACGCGCCGTTGGCTCCGGTAGCAAAGCAATTAGCAGATTTCACTCCGGATTCGGTCAAAGCCAACTATTTGCGCGCCATATTGCCCAGAGCGCGTTGCCACTTTACTCTCCGCTTCTGGAATCTCACTGATAAAGAACTGCAGCGATTAATGTGGTGCCTGATCTTGGAAGATGGACTGGCGCATAAATTGGGCAGAGCTCGCTATCTCGGTTTTGGTAGTTTGAAAATTCGCCTCTTGCCGGACAGTTTTTTAATCGATTGGGGAAATCGTTATTCTGGGAAAAGCGGAGCGGCATGGCGCAAGCCATTGCTGAAAGAAGATTGGATCAGGCCCGAGGTCATTGAAAATTACCAAGCTCTGAAAGAGGCTTTGCATGCTCAGCACATTTAATTGGCTGCGCTTATGCCGGACTGGAACCGAATTATTAGCAACTCTAAAAATGTTTTCTGATCATTCAGAAAGCGGACTAAAGAATTCTGAACCAGGAGGGCCATTTTCCGCTTTTGGAAATTTATGTCAGCGATGCAGAGTTTATGCTCCAGAAATTCGCGCCGGACGGCTGCATCGCTTTTGTCCACGGTGCCAGAAAGTTGCCTCGTTAAAAAATGAATTTGCCCTTAAATCGTTGAATGCCGTTTTTATTTGGGGAAATCTCAATCAGATCACCCACCAAATAAAAAGTGAAAATCGATCAGCTCTTTTTTATGGTCGGTACATTCATGACGATAACCATTTTTTAGCAGCTATTCACCGACGCTATTTGCGGGAATGGTTACAAGAATTGATAATTTATGGCGGCAGCGGATTATGCGGGCTTTTGCAAATTTTTCCTTCAGTTGGAATTATTCGTCATCTGAACATGGGGGATTATCTTACCTGGGCGATACATCACGATTCAAGCCTTCCTATGACTAAGCTGTGGGTACGCTTTTTTACCCAGCCAAAACAACTGATAAATCCCAAAGAGCAAGAAGCAGCCGGTCTGCTTTCTCACCATGTAGCTGAATTTATCGGTCTGTTGGAAATGGCAGAAATTTTTCGTGCTCATCTTCGCCCCAATGAGCAACAAAAATTATTTGAATTATTGAATCTGGGCAATCCAGCCGAGGAGCAATTTTACTGGGGCCGCTTTTTAGGATTATTGTCACAGGAGGCGAAAGATATGTTGAGCTCCTGGAATATCCGAAAATGGCAAAAACAACAAGTACAATTTTTCTATGATTTAATCAACTATGTTATCTTGCCTCAATCAAATTAATCTGATTAGATATTTAATTGTCTGGCGAGTCAACAGCTCGTTAGTATTTTTCCCACGATTCCAAGCCATTGATTTCTCTGATGTGCTTGGTTCAATTATTTGTCAGCGTCTGCCCACTTCAGAAAAAAAACAATGGACAAAAGCTCTCACTCCGTTAAAGAATATTATCGAGCAAATAAAAAACAAGAAACTGCATGCCACTGATCTCAAATTTCCCGATTCATCTTGGCCGCTGAAAACGACCATTTTTGTCTATCCTAACAAACGCACCTTTGGCAAAGATGAGCTTATCTTTTGGGAACTTAAATTATTTGGCGATGACGCCGATCATGGCCTTTTTTTGGAAGTGCTTCTTCCAGCTATGGAAGAGGCCTGTGTGACCGCCAATCCAGAATGGAATAGTCGTAACCGATTGTGGGGACATTTTGATATTCTCAACATTTATGCGGCACGTGGCAGCAGCTGGCAACCCTTTGTTTCCAACGGAAAACTTGATTTGACCTGTCGGGTGAATCCGCAACAATGGTTGCAGGATCTTCAACTTCAGCCAAAGGTTTATCACCCCTTGAAATATGTTGATTGGATACTGCCGGCTGATTTTACTGATGACCTAGCTGGCTATTACGCTTTAGCTTTGCCCGATGAAAAACAGAAACTCAAATTCAAGCAAGCACCGCCTTTATCATTAATTCTGTTTAGCTTAATTCAGCGGATTAGCCGACTTTTGTATGAACCTAAAAAAAGATCCACAAAAATTGAAGACGTGCTAAAAACAGATGATCAAGAGGCTTTTTGGCAGGCTATTCGAGGCACGTTGCAGATTAATATTGCCGAAAAGAAACTACACCGCGTACCACGCTCCTGGCCGGGAAAATTTTGCGGTGCCCAAAAATACTCCTCCATTCCTGAGGCAATAATTCCCTATTTGAATATTGCCTCAATTCTGCATGTTGGCAGATTTACCCATTTTGGTTGCGGCACCTTTGTTTTGCGATAACTTTTTTCGTTTATAAAACAACGTGACCCATCTTGTCAAGGCTTTTGTTTGCTTAGATTATTGCTTGCTGAAAACTGATCGCTTGTTTAGCTCGTGCAAGACAAACTTTGCCCATCACCACGGCACGCTGTAAATCATGACAAATTTTTTATAGTACCATCAATACTAATGATGTGCTCTTCTATTGCCACATCCTGCCTTTTCGAATAGTGAATGGACTGCTCAACAATTTGGCTCAAGCCGCCACAACAAGGCACTTCCATTCGAGCGACAATCACTTTAGGGATACTTTTTTCCTTTAAAATCTCACCGATTTTTTGCGCGTAAGGCCTGATATCGTCCAATTTTGGACAGCCGACAACCACACTGCGTCCCCGCAAATAGCGCCAGTGCACATCAGCCGATGCCAGCGGGCCACAGGTGCACATGACCACCAATTCTTTATTTTGGAAAAATGACGCCGTGGGCGGCACCAAATGGATTTGCACTGGCCATTGAGTCAATTCCGACTGAAGAACTGGTTGATTCGCCAGCGCTTGAATCGGCGTTATTTTTTGTGTTGGTCTGAGCTCGCGCATACGTGAGCCGGGACAGCCTAAATGAAGATGATTTTGAAATGCTTGCTTCGACTCATGCTTTTTTTGAGCTTCCTCCATCCGCCAAACTGCTTCAATGCCCTGCGTTGTAAGCAGATATTCCTTGGTAGCTATTTCATCGAAATCTGCTGCTTTCCTTTCTTCCACAACCAGAGCGCCAGTGGGACAAGTTCCGACACAATCGCCAAAGCCATCACAGAAATCTTCTTTCACTAATTTTGCTTTATTATCGATTAATTGTAGTGCGCCTTCGGAGCAGCCGACAATGCAATTGCCGCAGCCGTCACATAGTTCTTCATTGATTTTGATGATCTTTCTTTTCACTTTGCTTTCCTCCATCTCAGTTTAAAAATCTGGAAGGAAAATAATGAATTTAAAATATTTTATCCTTGACTATAGTCAAGAACAAAAAATTTTACTGAAATTGCTTTGT
>CAZNDR010000426.1:0-4297 GCA_964571835.1 uncultured Cytophagia bacterium
GAAATCACGTGGGCTTTAGCCCAATCAGCTTTTTGACTGGTCATTCATATTAATAATGCTAAAAGAACTATCAGTAAAATTTTTTGAGTTGTGTTTATGTCTGAGAAGCAAAATGATCAGCCGAGATGGCAGATTGCTGATTTGATTGCCTTGCTTTTTAGTAATTGCCAGGAAAAGGAGGCGCGTTTTGTGGCAAGATATTCCATAACAGTTGTGGAATTCCGCTGCATGCGGATCATTAATCAATATCCACAATTGACGGTGAATCACTTAGCTTCCGAGATGGCGCTTACTTCAAGCCGAATAACGCGAATAATAGACGGCTTGGTTTCAAAAAAAATCGTATCGCGCGAAATTGGCAAAACCGATCGTCGCTATTTTGAATTAAGGCTTACCGCCAAAGGCAAAAAAATGATCCAACAATTAAATCAGGAATACGCCGAAATGCACGAAGAGATACTGTCCAATATTCCAGAAAAATATCAGGAGTCAATGCATCAGGGAATTATTCAGCTCAATAATGCCATCGAAAAATGGCTTAATAAGGTTTAGCATTTCAAATCTGCATAAACTGCAATAGCAATTTTTATTAGAGTCAAATAATTTGAGTGCACGACAAATCGTAGATTTTGCCAAGAGAGTGGCATCTGTGAAAGAGAACATCACTCTTTCCCGATTTATTGGGACTCACGGTAATATTTCAGCATTATCATGTTGAGGGTAACTAAAGCCTAACCTCTCGTTTTGTGGCGCTCTTAACTAAATTAGCATACTTGTCAAACAAATAAAAAGGGAATAATCGATGGCTTCGCTAAGCAAAAAAGATAAGTTGTGGTTGCAAGAGAAATTCGCGGCTTATGTCACATTTGATAAAACTGAACGTGTGCTATATGGGCATGATATTGCCGCCATGCCAAAATTGCTAAAACCGTTAATAGGCAATACCACGCCGCAGGCGGTGGTACAACCATCAAACGAGAAGGAAGTGGTGGAATTAGTAACCTGGGCTAATAAAAAAAGAATTCCTTTGACACCACGAGCAAAAGCCTCATCAGGGTATGGCGGTGTATTGCCAACCAGAAAAGGAATAGTGATAGATTTTTATCGAATGAAGGACGTTATTTCAATCGATACAAAAAATTTGACAGCCACAGTTCAACCGGGAATTACCTGGGAACAATTGGATAAAAAATTAATACCGCAGGGAATGACGCTCAGATTATATCCTTCAAGTTATCCTTCATCTTCTGCTGGTGGGTGGTTGGCTCAAGGCGGCGCTGGATTTGGATCTTTTGAATATGGCTGGTATGCTGAGAATGTCGTTTCGGTCCGCGTCGTTCAGCCAAACGGCAAAGTCAAGGAACTCTCTGGTGATGAATTGCAATTAGTTGCCGATGCTGAAGGCATCACAGGACTCATCACTCAAGTGACAATCAAGATACAGCGACAGGCTGAACTGGCGGTTGTCTCTTTTGCCTTTCCCATAGCAGAGAATTTTGCAGCCGCCATGCAAGACGTCATTACTGAAAATCTGCCCCTCTGGTCTATTGTTTTTATCAATCCGAGAATGGCGGAGATGAAAAATCGAGCGCCGGTGATGATGCACCTTGGTCATCCGGTGGGACATAAGCCAATGCTTCCTGCCGCTTATGTGGCAACAGTTGCTTTTCGTGAGGCTGATCGAGTTGCAGTTATGGACAGATTAACGAAAATTGTCAAGCGGCATGAAGGAGACAGGCTGAGCCAGGAAATCGCTGATCATGAATGGGCAGAGAGATTTAAGCTAATGGTGGTGAAAAGATTGGGTCCGTCTTTGGTGCCCGCAGAAGTGGTAGTCCCTTTGGAAAACTTTGACCAGGTTATGGACGAGATTGAGAAGAAAGTCGATCAGCCAGTTGTAAAAGAAGGTGTTATTCTAAAAAAGGGAAAAGAGGGTAAACCTGAAGTGGTCATCCTCGGCTTTATTCCCAGCGATCAGCGGAAATTTGCCTATAATTTTGTGTTCGGTTTAGTACTGACAATTTTGAAAATTGCGGAAAAGCACGGCGGACGCGCTTATTCAACTGGGCTTTATTTTTCCAGCAAAGCGCCCCAAATTCTCGGCCGAGAACGTGCCCAAAAGTTAAAACAATATAAAAAAGATGTTGATCCAAATGGGATCCTCAATCCAGATAAGGTAATTGGCAGCAGAATCATTAGCCGAATTTTGGGCATGGCTAATTTGCTTGAGCCCTTTGCCAGGCCATTTGGCAATCTCGTTATCATGAAAGTTGGAGAAAGGCCAGATTTTAAGCCAGTTAAAGATATTCCGGGTGATGTTGCCTGGTATGCCTATGCTTGCTCCCAGTGTGGCTATTGCGTGGATGAATGTGATCAATTTTATGGACGAGGCTGGGAGAGCCAATCGCCGCGAGGAAAATGGTTCTGGTTGCGGGAATACATGGAAGGACGAGCTAGCTGGAATCGAAAAATGGTTGATACCATGTTGGTTTGCACCACGTGCGAGCTGTGCAATATCCGCTGTTCGGCAGCTTTGCCCATCGAACCATCGTGGCTGAAATTGCGCGGCAAGCTGGTCTTTGAGAAAAGGGAGATGACCTTTCCACCTTTTGAAATGATGAGTGCAGCACTGCAAGCAGAAGGTAACATTTGGGCCGGTTATCGGAAAAACAGAACAGATTGGTTTCCCAAAGATTTGTGGGAAAAACATGGTCCTGGCCATAAGAGTAAGGCAGTTTATTTTGCCGGCTGCACCGCTTCCTATGTTGAACACGATATTGCTCAGGCATCGGTGACTTTGCTTGATGCTGCTGGCGTTGATTTTACCTATCTCGGAAAAAGTGAGAATTGCTGTGGTACGCCTATGTTAGTCGCTGGCAAATGGGATGTATTCGCCCAAGTGATGAAAAAGAATATTGATCGCGTTCAAGCAATCGGCGCCGATACTGTCATTACCTCTTGCCCAGCGTGCGATATGATGTGGCGGCATACTTATAAAGAATGGGCCGAAAAACTAGGAGTTGAATATAGCATTAACACTAAGCATTACAGCCAATTAGTGGCTGAAAAAATTCGATCCGGCGACTTCAAGTATACTCACGAAGTCAATGAAAGAGTTACCTGGCACGATTCCTGTCATATCGGGCGCGTTTCTGGAGTCTACGAAGAACCTCGCGAGCTAATCAAAGCTATTCCCGGAATCGATTTTGTGGAAATGAAACACAACCGCGAGCAAGGACATTGTTGTGGCAGTGTGCTAACGCTAATAAAAGAGCCACTGGTTGCCCATCAAATTGGCGCTATGAGGTTGGAAGATGCCAAGGAAAATAAAGCGGATTCTGTCCTGGCGCTTTGCCCATGTTGTGAGTTTCAACTACGAGTTACCAAACAGAAGAAAAATTTACCGTTGGAAATTCATGATTTGGCTGCTTTCGCCTGCAAGGGCTTGGGCAAGAAGTTTGCTGATCCCAATCCTGAAATTGCGAAACAATGGGCCGTCTTTGACGGCATGATCGCTCTGATGACCCCGGCCGGCTTCGCTAATCTCATGGATACAATGTGGCCTGAGCTACTCCACGCCATGCCGCTGGGTATGGGAAGTCTGATGAAAGGTATTGGAAAATTGGGCTTCATTGGCGACGGCATGTTTACTCTGATGAAACCAATGTTCCCTATTTTGTTTCCCAGGTTGTTGCCCGGCATGATGCCCAAAGTCATGCCAACTATGTTATCTCGAGTGGCAGAAAAAATTCCCATGCCCGATTATATGGCGGCACAAATGCCTGAGTTGATGCCCAAAGTCATGGATAATTTGATGCCTAAAATGCTGCCTGATGTCGTGCCTTTGGTAGTGCCAAAAATGATAAATTATTTAAGAGGGCGAAATGGCGTGAAGGCGAATTAATTATTGAAAATCAGTTTTAACAAATGCCCTAGTCGATGTTACATTTTTTCAACCGTGTAATATTTATTAATAGCTTTGGCCCTGAAGGGAAGAACTTGCCCTTGCTCCCTTCAGCGCATTAATTGCAGTTGAAGTTTTATTCAGCTGGCGGCTGAAAGCTCAAGAATATATTATTAATGTGAATGACCAGTTGAATTATTGTCGCATAAAGAGAAGGGCTAAAGCCCAAAAATCTCAGGGCAATTTATCAAATTCTCCGTTCTAAAGAACGGAGCTATTCAATATATATTAATAGCTCCGCCATTTATGGCGGAGAAACCCAAGATAGCCGTAACTATTTGGGCTTTAGTCCAGACAGTTTTTTGACTGGTCATTCATATTATTATTGAGTCA
>CAZNDR010000427.1:0-4297 GCA_964571835.1 uncultured Cytophagia bacterium
GGGAAAAAGGAGAACGCTACTTTTTGGGGTAACGATCCGTTTTGCTTAATAAACCAGGTCTTGACAGCGACAGTATCGTGCTCATCATCAAAAAGTGAAAGCTGAAGGGTATCCTTGCCATTTAACAACAGAGAATATTTTTTTAAAACAAAGCTCAATGAGTCGGTTTGAACAAGCGAGCCATTGATTCGCCAATAGATGTTTACGGTGGTATCGGGCAAATTTTTAATTTGTACATGGAATAGAATCGAATCGCTTAGAATTAAACTATCGGCTGCCGGAGCAAAATGGAATGTTGGACATAATTCAAGCCAAACAGAATCCATCGCCGAGGGCATACTTTCGACACCGGCCGAGTCGAGTGCAGTAAGGTAATAAAAATATTTCAAATTTGATTGAATGCTGTGATCGATAAACTTAAAATCGGTAATCGGCTTTTTATTTATTTTGGCAAATGCAGGTTCTTTGCTTTCTCTACGATAGAGATTGAATCCGGCAACATCGTCACGAGTTGACCAGGTTAGCGTAGCAGGATTATTTGCTAAAAGGTGAAAATTCCGCGGTGGATTATGGTGAAGTGATAACGAGATGGCCTTGCTCAACGAAAACTCATTTGCAGCAGTAATGTTTATTTTGATTGGTAAATTTTGGTTTGAAGTGGCATCGCTGTTTAAATAGATTTTAAAGGGATTGTTTTTATTATTAAATTCTGCCTGAAAATTGAGCCGGTCCAAAAAAAATTCTTTTTTGATGAATTGGATTGACTGATTGGGAGAAGCTAACTTCACAGAAATTTTTTTAGCCGGGTAAGACAGATTTTTAAGCGAAAAATAAAAAGCGAGCGTGTCATTTTTGTTTGACTGATTAGTATTTTGAGAAAGAACTGGCTGAATGATAATATTTGGTTTTTGTTGCCCGCTAAGCGTGCGAAAAACATTGATCCTTCCGGCTCCTAACCAACCAGAGAAATGGGGATTTTTATCATAGACATTTTCACTGCTAAAAATGATTCTTTTCACCAGACTATCGCTGCTCATTTCGCCCTCATAGGTGAGCAAAAGGCTGGCTAATCCGGAAACGCACGCCGCTGCAAAAACTGTGGGAGAGAGTTCATGGAAATTAGTATCACGAAGCGCCTGAGGCAAAAATCCGGGCGCAGCGACCTTTACCCATTCACCACAGTTCGCTCCCTCTATCTTAACCTCATTGCTATCGAGTGCCGTCACAGCCAAAACGTCGTCAAAGGCAGCTGGAAAAACCGGTTGATTTATGTTATCGCCTGCTGGTGCGATCAGAGTGCAGTCTTTGTTTTTGGCATAATTTATGGCAGTTCGCAAAATTTCCGAAGGAAACGTGCCCCAACCAGAAAAATTGATGAGCCGAGCGTGATTATCTGCTGCATAAATAATGGCGCGTGAAACACTAAAGGCATCAAAGATGATAAAATTGTTACTACTTTGTCTGGCGGCGTTGAGCTGGATAAATTGTATTTTCTGATTTTGATTACAAAAATAGCTGACGATGGCGCTAATTTTTTCGCTCAGCAGAAAGTTGCCTTGCTTTCTTTTTGAAGATTCAGCCAATTCGGGCGGTAGATCCAAACGCAAGAAGTCAGACGCCGATACATCATCAAGGTAACCATTCCTGTTGTCATCTTGATTATTTGTTTTCGGAAGCGGATTTCTCTGTAAAAAATTATGCAGCGTTTTTTTCTGCTTATCAAATCCAGCATCGATAATTGCCAGGATGACAGGATTGGCGCCAGGCTGGTTCGGAGTGGCTTGTCGCCATTGAAAAAAATCACTGGCTGAAGCAATAGGAACGGCAGATGCTTCCCAAAAATAAAAATAATTCGGCTCTGCCAAATCGACAATTTCCTGGGCATTAAACAGGTCAATTAAATTTTTGATATTTTGGGGAACGGCGAAGCGCAATAGAAAGATGTCATCAAGCTGACTGGTTTTAGGCAAAGGTGGCGTACCAATACTTTGAGGCAAAAGCCGAATGACCTGCTTGATGCTTAACACTGAAATCAGCGAATCAAACGATGAATTTCCGGTGTGAAAAAAAGGGTTGTCTTTAAAACTAAAATTGGAGTGAAAACGAATTAATATCTCATCCTGAGAATAGTCAGGGTGATCGCCCTCACTGGAAAAATATAGCATTGGCATTGCAGCTAAATGCAAGGGCAAAAATAATATTGCTGCTCCGAAAAGTAATTTTGGTAAAAATGAATTCTTCATAACACGCTTAGGTAGTTATCGAATGTCAGATGCCACCTCAAGAGACTTTTAGGCAAGAGAAGGACTTGATACAAGTCTTCCCTTTAATAGGCAACGTCAAACATATTTACCACATGCTTAAAGTCAGTAATCGTTTAGTGAGATAGGATTCTCAATAAGCAACAGAAAAACCAAAATATATTGTTTCATCTAATGGATGCCAATCTTCATCAGCCATGATATATGAGGCGCTGAAATTAGCTGTTTCGGAGCCGAAAGCCAAACCTATCGACCAGTATCTAACTTTTTCTTTATTGTCGATGAACCGTCCCAGCCGCAACGAGCTCAATGATAATAATGAGACTTCAAAACCGGCTGAAAAAATCACGTCACTGAGAGCATCTTCTTCCTGCCAGGTGGTAAAAATTGCCTGGTAAAATTCATCAGCCGGCTTATCTCGATGCGCTCGGACAAGAAGTTTCCGAAAATCGATGGAACCGATTATGCCGATTAAGTCAGTATCAAAAAAATTCCAGGCCATTCCCAAACGCAAATTCTGTGGTAAAGGATCAGCCTGACTGGCATTGGCATATTTAATCTTGGAACCCATATTGACTATTGCTAAACCGATTGAGGGACCGTTGGGAATACGATGCCTTGCCCATTTGTGAATTGTCGAAAAATCATCATGAACAAATTTTCGCTTATAGCATAAATCAGGAGCAAAATTTTGATAGAGCATACCAATATCAAGAGCCCAGGCGGTGGCTTTAATTTCTCCGAAATAATAATTATAGCCATACTTGCTCTTGATATATTTGGCAGAAAAACCAAGCGATAGTTGTTCATTCAAAGTAGTGGCATAGCCTAAAGAAAAAGCATATTCATAGGAATGGAATTTTTTACTACTTAGGCCGCATTCATCCATCTGCCAGTGTTCTCCCAAATTCAGATAAGCAATACTCAGGCCAAAAGTGCCGATCGCTGGATAAAAAAAAGCTGCTGATCCATAGCGGAAATACAAATCATTGGTATATTGCGGCAACCACTGGACAAATCCATATTCGGCGCCACCTTTTTTCAGTTGCGCAAGCCCGGCTGGATTATAATACATTGCCAACGCATCATTGGCGATGGCAGTGAATGATCCAGCCAGACCATTTGCCCGCGCGCCCGGCTCAATCAACAGAAAAAGAACTGCTGCTTTGGAAACGGCAAATGTATTGGAGGGAATAAAATTAAAACAACAGATGGAAAAAAGGAAAACAAAAAGAGAGGAAAAGCTTATAAACTGATTCAGGAAAAATTTTTGCATGTTTCTTCTGCCTCCTTGTCTAATAAAATAAATTATCAATAAATTTTATCATATTCCACGATTTCAAAAGGCAAATGTTTCCGTCTATTAAGCCTGGGACAATATGCTGAAGATCCAATTTTATATTGGGCAATTTTTGCAGAATTGATTTTAACATGATAGACATAGTCACGACACAAAGTTGGCAAGAAGGTGCATTGTCTTAATTTTGCAGCGACCAAACTTTAAAATGACGACAATATTTAAACGGTGAGCTCAAGCTCAGCGAGTAATAATAGATGGTGTTTTTAAAATAGAGAAAATCAAGGAAACAGAGTTCGGGGCGTATCGATCAAAAAAACATCATTGCCGCTGGAAAGGTTCTCGCTGTTTGAATTGACATGTTAATTGCTCGAGGCAAAGGACGAGAAAACTTCACAAAATTTCTTCGTTGTTTGTAAACTGCATCGAAACAGACGTTTGCTTTGAGCTAAGCGGTTGGCTTGCGTCTTTTTAGAGCACACTTATCGTTTACAATCCCGGGATGAAACGGAGGGGAATACCACCTAAATCAGAGGCAGCACAGTTTTCGATGACCTGTTGCGGCGTTTTGGCGCCAGGAATTGCTGTACCGCAGGCTGGATGTGACAAGCAAAATCGCAAACTAATCTGTGCCTGTGATTGATCAGGAAATACTTCAAAGAGCGGTCGCTGCTTTTCTAATAGAGAAAAATAATTTTTCAGTTTTTCCGCTGATAAATTAAAATGTCGGTGATCATCT
>CAZNDR010000428.1:0-4291 GCA_964571835.1 uncultured Cytophagia bacterium
ACACTAGTTAAGACTATACTAAAAAAGAGACCAAAAGTAAATAAAACGCGGAGCTCATCTTCTTCTATTTCCTTTTTCTGTATAACCGCCGACACAATTCCCATTTCGTTTAAGAGCGTAATCAGACTAATAAAAATCATTGCTGTCGTTACTATGCCAAAATCAGCCGGGGTTAATAAACGGGCGAGAGTTGCCATTATCAAAAATTGAACAAGCTGATTTATAAATTTGCCTAACCCGTTCCAAAGAACACCAAATATGACTTTATCTTTAAGAGTCATCAATTTTCACTGTTGCCTATAAAAGTGTTTTCTTTCATCTTTCACTGTCTTTTTATTTGCTGAAGAGGATCAGCTTGATTATAAATTATTATGAAAAGCTCCCTGGTCATTTGGGTCTAATTCCGAATCGCTAAGTTTGTAAATTTGCACCGTATAGATAAAACCTTTTATTTCTAATTCTTTTTTTAAGAAATTGTTAATTTTTTCATTCAGCAATGATTCAACAAAATTGTAACAACTCTCGGTATAGCCGTCCAAAATAATAAAAGTTGGTGGCTTTTTCACCAGCTCATTCTCAATGGATGCTTTTACTTCTAAATTCTGATTCGATAGAAATGCCAATGGATGTGTTATGTTTAGAAATGGCTTGACTCGATGGCGTATTGTCCAAACCATTGCCCCTGATAAGAGGGTATCCCCCTCGTTTGCATTCATTTTTAAATAGTTATCAACCTTTTTTAGAACCGCTGGCTCCCAAACATTATTGTAACTTGGACCCAAAAATACAAAGGCAACACTGAAAGAATATATTATTGATGCTATTAATAAGGGTATTGCCACATATTTTTTAAAAACTTGGTTCTCACTAATAAAACCCTTTTTTGCACTTATATATATAATTAAATATGCCAGAACGAGAATTATCACCACTATTATTTTTTTCAGTTCATGCATAGCTAAGAGATTAAAACGCATTAATGCTCCAAATAAAAATGCTGCCAGAAGAGCTATAAAAGCCGTTTTATTTTTTTTATAAACATTATCCCTGACCAACCAATATAGGAATATTGAGATGATTGAAATTAAGAAATAGGTGCCTAAATCCGGATAAATCTGATACAATAAATCTGGAAAAATTTTTAAAGCGACTTTGTGCACTGCGAATACACTGTATGCAAAAATTATTAGAATAACCAAATGCCATAATATTTTTTCTTTTTTTTGTATTAACTTTGCTGAGGTAACATAGCTTAAACAGATAATTAACGGAGGATACAATTCAGTGGCATACTGGGGAAAAAAGCCTCTCATAAAACAATAAAAGCTATAAATTACCAGAATTAAGACAAACCATATTGGCATAATAAAGAATCCGACTGAACTTGATTTTTCATGGCTATCTTTGTTGGACCAGGCTATCAAATATAAGCTCATAATAAAAGCACGCTTGACTTCGACAAGCGAACGAGACACTTGTTGGCCTGGTATTCTCACTGTTTCAGCTATGGGTGAAGGATCGGCAGGGAAAATTTGGGCTGTGAGTTTGCCCATTGCTTGTAAGAAAATATAAAAAGGATTTAATGAGGAATACCATATTTCATTAAAGCCTTTGAAATGCAGATAAAATAAAAACACCACACCGGCAACGGACAGAAAGCTGCCTAAAAAGATGACAAATTTTTTTATTGCCTTGGAGAAATCGTTACTGTTGATAAAAAATATTGTGAGCATTATAGTGAGAGAGACAGCCCATGAGGTCTCCCTAATATAATAAGAAAAACCCATGATTATGCCACTTAAGATAAGATAGCCTATTCTTTCATTTTTTAGAAATTTTATATATAATAATAATCCTAAGCCAGTCCAAAATATAACGATGTTGTGCATCTTTACAATAGGCGCAAATAAAATAGTAAATGGAAGAAAAAGATAAATCAAAAAAGAGGTCAATGCTACCTCTCGATTAAAAAGATTTTTAGAAATCTGGTATAACAAAACACCGATCCCAATCGATGATAATAAAGGGAATACTCTGCCTCCAAACAGGCTAATGCCAAAAATTTTCATAAATAGGGCAACGAGAATAACATAAAAGGGCTGACGAGAGGTGTAATCAACCAAGGGAATTTTGCCTTGTAAAAGCAATTTACCATCAGCTAAATGGGCGCCTTCATCTGGATTAATCCAGTTATAATTCAAAACCACCAAACCAATGATGAAAAAGAAAATTCCGAATGACAAAACAATCGCGATGTCATTCGTTGAATATTTTTCAATGAGAATTCTGAATTTTTTAATAATCTCGATCATAACCAAGCTACTTTCCCAATTTATTCTCTGCTAAAAAATAAGTCAAAAAACTAAGCATACATAACTTCTATCTGCTAATATTTTTAAAATATTTTATAGAACAGCAAAGTGCAAATTGTCTATTGGCAACAAGAGACAAGGTCCAGATAAACATAGCGCCCACGGATTTAAATAAATAAGCCTATCTTCTCTCGCCTGCAGAAAGTTATTGGCTTTCCATTATTTCCATCAAGACGAATTATCAATAAAATACTCACGACTTTTGCCGGGGCAGCTTCATCCCCACTGGGCCATAAATTAGGGCACTATCATTTTAGTCACTCGACCTCCCAGACAACTGTTTTAGGCTCGAATTTAAATCTCTTTTTAAAAAGGCTCAAGCCTTTCGAGTTGGTCAAAAATGAATCATAGACAATATATTTTATCTGTTTCTGCGTCTGGCTTCTTCTGTCAAAAATTTTTTCTATTGATCGAACAATTAATTGATACATAATGCCGTCATCTAAATAGTTGGCATGACCTAATGACCTACAAATAAAGACTGCTTCACACAAATATTTCAAATAGATATAGGCAATAAGTTTTTGGCTGTTGTTTACTATGCCATAATATTCGCTCTTGGCTTCGTCATCATAATGAGTTTCTCGAATCCAAAAACGGTCTTCCATCCTCTTACCTTGCCTTCGCGGCGAAGAAGTATTTATTTCATAAATGTCGTCTACGTATAAATTTCTATCAATCGCGATAAAGGTATTATTCATTCTTTCAGATTTTCGCGTAAAATAAGATGCCGAATTCTTCCCTTTTATAATTTCATAATACTCAGCAAAACTTTTAAAGTCGGTAATATCTAAAACAGCTACGGCAATCTTTGAACGACTATAATTCGACAACAGAAAGCGCTTTTTATTTAACATGGTAAACCATTCCTGAACTACAGAATCTGAGATACTTCCCAAATTTATTTTAATGTTCTCAAGTAAATTTGTTTTCGCCTGGATGATGAAATTTGCTGGTTGAATGATATTTTTTCTAATTTTCTCAATTATCATGACAATACCTTCGTATGATGTCTCACAAATGAAAACTCAGTTTTTTTATCATTCGTAACTATTCAGATCAACAATACCAAATCCTTTTGATCAGACACGGTCTGAGACTGTGTCTGATCGATTGCATAAAATTTTGCCTTTCAAAACCACCTTAATGTGAAGGTTTTTTTTGTATGTCAAAACTATAATTTACCCCCACCAGAATAGTAACGATTTTTCTGTGAAATAATACATTTGGATCAAAAGCATATTTAACCCAGAATTTTCTTATCTAAAGCTATATCAAACAGCTTCGCCAGTTTAGCTACTTCAACTGGCAAGTTAAATTGTTCAAAAACTATTTGTCGGCCTTTTTTACCAATTTCGTCCCTTTCTGCGGGACTTAACTTATAAATATATTTTATGCATTCAATTAAGCCATCAATGTCATTTTCTTTTAGCATAAAGCCAGCTCCTTCTTTAACAAGTTCGGGAATACCTGAAATGCGTGTGGAAATTACAGGCAATCCGACCGCCATCGCTTCCATGAGCGCTACTGGAATGCCGTCCATATTTTTATCTTTGCCAATCTTGCAAAAAAGGATGAATAAATCAGCAGCCTTCATATACTGAAGTACTTCATCTTGAGTTTTTGCGCCACAAAAATTAACTCGATCAATAATTCCCTTCTCTTTTGTAAACCATTTAAGCTCATCTAATTGTGGCCCATCGCCAATGATATAATAAGAAAAAGAAAAATGTTTTGCCAATTGCGCACAGGCGGAGAGAACCTCTGTTATTCCTTTCGTTTCCACTAAGCGAGCCACTGTTAGCATGGTGAATAATTTGTTGCTGTCAATTGATTTTGGTTGGAAATTATCTAAATTCACTCCGCAGTGAATCACATGTATTTTGTCGCCTATCGCTTCATCTAAGGACATTAAATAC
>CAZNDR010000429.1:0-4265 GCA_964571835.1 uncultured Cytophagia bacterium
CAAAGATGCTGCAAAATGTAATTATGGTAGCGAATGACAAGCAATTAAATCAAGGTGGTACAGGCGCTTGTGGCAAAGGCGGGCAGGCTGTTCCTGTCGGTTTTGGACAACCGACCTGTTTGGTAAAATCAATGACCGTTGGCGGCGTAAAAGCATAGGGAAAGGAGTAAAAAATGGATAAAAAAATGTACGATTTAGCAGCCTGGGCAGTGAAAATGGCAAAGACCGCTGGCGCTGACGATTGCCGGGTCAGTTTTAATAGCGAACGGTTCGTTGAAATCAGCTACCGCGACCGCAAGCCAGAAAATATTAAAGAAGCCTCAACCAAAGGAATGTACATTCAAATTTATGCTAATAATCGCTATTCGGGCCAGAGCACTTCCGATTTGCGGAAAGAGGCTTTAAAAGATTTTATCAGCCAGGCCGTGGCAACAACCAAATTATTAGCCGAAGATCCCTTCCGTACCTTGCCGGATCCTAAATATTACGAGGGCAGAAAAAATATCGACTTGGGCCTTGTTGATTCAACCCAGCAAACTATGACTGCAGACAATAGACATGAAATCGCCAAAACTATAGAAAAGGCTATTTATGATAAAGGCGGCGATAAAATAATCACCGCCACTGCCTATGAATATGATAGTCATAACGAGTCGGTCACTTTAACCAGCAATGGCTTTGAAGGGCAGCAAGAATCAACCTATTTTCAAGCCGGGGCTGAGGTAACAGTTCAGGATGAGGGCGATCGGCGCCCCGAAGGCTATAATTACGTTTCATCAGTTAGCAAAAGCAGCATGCCATCTTCTGCGAAAATAGGCGTTGTGGCTGCCGAGCGAACCTTGGCGTTGCTGGGCGGGAAAAAGCTTAAAACGGAAAAGCTACCCATCATCGTTGAAAATAGAAATGTGGCTCGATTACTGGGCGGCCTGCTTCAAGCTATGTCAGGCCGTAACATTCAGCAGAAACAGTCGTTTCTGGCCGACAAAAAAGGTCAGGCAATCGGCAGCAAGCATTTTACTCTCCTTGACGATCCCTTCATTGTTGGCGGATTGGGCAGCCGCTTGTACGATGACGATGGTTTTGCCGCCAAACAGCGAACCATGATCGATACTGGCGTACTGAAAGATTTTTATATCGACTGGTACTACAGCAAAAAACTCGGTTGGGAGCCCACCACTAGCGGTTCCTCGAACCTGATCCTTCCGCCGGGCAATCGATCGGTCGAAGAAATAATGAAGGATTTGGGTCGCGGCATTTTTATCACCGGCTTTATTGGCGGTAATTCCAATTCTACTACTGGTGATGCTTCCATCGGCATCATAGGCAAATTGTTTGAAGGCGGTGTGCCGGTTCAAACAGTTGCAGAAATGAACATTGCTGATAATCATCTCCAATTTTGGCACAAATTGATTGAGGCTGCCAATGATCCCTGGCTCTATTCTTCTTATCGAATGCCAAGTTTGGTGTTTGGTGATGTGGTCGTCTCTGGTCTTTAATTTGTGGAAAAAACTTGACCACAAGTATCGTCAATTTTGACTGATTGGCTCTAAACAATCAGCTTTGCTCTCTTTCATTAATCATGAATAAGTATCAGATTCATCAGATTCAGGCAATAAATGGGACAGCACAATCTCATTGTGTTTGTTCCATTTTTTTTGTATATTCACAACCAAAATATTGCACAACATGCATAGCAAAAAACAAAGCTCATCACTAAATTATTATTGATGGTGTCCATATTGATAATCAGTTTATTGGAGATGAAAAAATGAAATACCGAAAATTTGGCAAGTCAGAATTGAACGTCAGCGAAATCGGCTTTGGTGCCTGGAGCATCGGCGGCGGCTGGGGCAATCAAGATGATACCGAGGCGGTGCACGCCTTGAATTTAGCGTTTGATAATGGTATTAATTTTTTTGATACAGCTATGGCTTATGGCGATGGGCACAGCGAAGAGCTGATTGGCAAAACCTTTAAGGGCCGTCGTCACCATATCGTTATTGCGACAAAGATTTCCCCGAAAGATCTGCGCTGGCCAGGACTGGAGAATGAAAATCCAGACAAAAAATTTCCGGCTGATTGGATCATTAGCTGCACGGAAAAATCATTGAAACGGCTTCGCACTGATTTCATTGATGTGCAGCAACTGCACTGTTGGGCTGCTTCGTGGCAAGATCAGGGAGACTGGTTGGAAGCTGCCGCTCGATTGAAACAAGCTGGCAAAATTGCCTGTTTCGGAGTATCTGCCAATGACTGGGAGCCCTACAATACCGTTTCATTAATTGAATCAGATTTGATCGATAGTGTCCAGGTTATTTACAATCTGTTTGAACAACGACCGCGGGAAAGACTTTTGCCGGCAGCCCAAAAACATAAGGTGGGAATTATTGTTCGCGTGCCTTTTGACGAGGGATTACTTACTGGAAAATTCAAACCAGGTTTCAAATGGGCAAAAGATGATTGGCGAAAAGACTGGATGACAGAGGACCGTCTTCGTGAAGTTGAACCCCGTTTGGAAGCGTTGAGCAAAGAATTGGACGACAACTACCAACATCTCAGCGGGCTGGCATTAAAATTTACGCTATCCCATCCAGCAGTTTGCACGACCATCCCGGGCATGCGCACTCGCCAGCACGTCAAACTAAATGCGCCGGTTAGCGACTTGCCCGACTTTTCTCAGAAAAAATTGGAACGACTTTATCAACATCAATGGATTCATGGCTGGAAGTATCCCTGGCATGAGAGCGCTGAATAATCAATTGAATCGGTATCAAACTGTAGGCGTATTGCATTTATTTGAACTTTACCCGTTATGAAATAGCGGAAGCGTCACCCTGAGCGAAGTTGAAGGGTGAAATCACTTTGCACAGCACTAAAATGCTGCTCATGCCCACGACTTGAGAAGTATAAAAATATTTTTCGGCTCAACTTGTATTGGTAAACCAACATCAAAAAAGTATTAATTTAAATTCGGCCCTTTGATTAATAGGTCAGAAAAAAATGAAACGAATAAAATTGGCAATTGTCATTCAATCACTTTTCTTTATAATTTTTTCATTAAAGGCTCAGACGCAAAAGCCTGACACGACAAAATTTCAACGTGAAGAAATTTTTCTCTCTATGCTGGATGGAGCAAAATTGGCAACCGATATTTATGTGCCTAAAGAAAAAGACAAACACTCGTGCCTTCTGGTACGCACTCCTTACAACAAAGACGGCATCAAGGGTGATGCCGAGTGGTTTGCCAATAATAATTTTGTTGTTGTGGTTCAGGATTGTCGTGGCAAATTCAAATCCGATGGTATTTTTTATCCATTTCGTTTTGAGCGAAATGACGGTTTGCAGACAGTGCATTGGATTCGAAAGCAGCCGTGGTCAAATGGCAAAATTGGCGGCTGGGGTGGCAGTTATGTCGGTTATACGCAATGGGCTATTGCAGATTCTCTCGATGCGCTTGTTCCCAATATGACAGGTGCTAATTTATATGAGCTCATATACCCGGGTGGCTTATTTTCACTGCAAACAGCATTCAACTGGGGATTGTTGGTCGATAACAAAACCATCAATCAAATTGCGCCGGAGAAAATTCTTGCCAGCTATTGGATTTTGCCTTTATCGACGGCGGACGATTCTACGATACAAGACATTCCTTTCCTTAATGACTGGCTGGCTCACCAAACCAATGATGAATATTGGCAGCAGATGGATGTTCAACAAAAAACCTGCGCTCCCGTTTTCTCCATCGCCGGCTGGTACGACATTTTTCTCACCACGCAAATTGCCGATTTTGAAGCGATCGCCAAAGATGGTCACCAAGATAATCGACTGATCATTGGCCCCTGGTGCCATGGCGCTCAAGGATTTAAAAATGATTACGGCGGCTCTGCCAAGACCGGGAAACGCAATGAAGCGGCGCGGGCATTTTTGCTCAATCACCTGTGCGCTAAAAAAGAAATTTATCTGCTGCCGCCTTTTGTCGACAAAAAATATAATTTTTTTATCATGGAACGAAACGAATATCTTGGTGCTGATGAGTATCCGCCGGCACAAATGCAGGCAACCAATTACTATCTCGGCCCAGCTCTTTATCTGAAACCAGAAAATTATCCAGACTCTGGAGCGCTGCAATTTGCCTACGATCCATCAAATCCCTATCCCAGCAAAGGCGGCACCGCACTCGGCATCGCTGTTGGGCCTGCAGTGCAAAACGATAATATGACCCGAGCTGATCAGCTCGTCTTTGAAACCGAACGGCTGCTGAAACC
>CAZNDR010000430.1:0-4258 GCA_964571835.1 uncultured Cytophagia bacterium
GTGCAACGCTGTATGCTGGCGTTATGCTTAAAGGTAATCTCAACAATAATGTTGACTATTTTGATTTACAAGGAGTCAATGCTCTACCTATTGATGATGTAGCACCGGATGCAGTTGTCGATTTAGCTGCCGGAACACCTACCGAACATTCGCTCACTTTGACCTGGACTGCCACCGGTGATGATGGAGCTACCGGTACGGCTACCAGCTATGATATCAGGTATTCGACCAGTGCAATCAATAATGAGAACGATTTTAGTGCGGCAACCGAAGCGACCGGTGAGCCTAACCCAGCCGTAGCAGGGACCTCCCAATCATTTGTGGTTAATGGATTAACTTCGGAGACAACTTATTATTTTGCTATGAAAGTAATTGATGAAGCATATAATAGTTCGCCCCGATCCAACACTGCCAGCGCCAGCACGAAAGCGGGCGAAAAAAATCCGCCAGCAGCCGTCACTGATTTGGCTGCCACCAATGCTACTGGCAATACCATTACCATCACCTGGACTGCCGTCGGCGATGACGGCATGGTGGGCAAAGCTACCAGCTATGATGTCAGATATTCAACTGCTGCTATCACCAATGATGCTACTTACAACGCTGCGACGCAAGCTAGTGGAGAGCCAGCACCTTCCAATCCGGGAACAGTAGAGACATTTGTAATTTCAAATTTGCAGATGGAGACAACTTACTATATTGCCCTCAAAGTTTTGGATGAAGAGTCGAATGTATCACCGCTATCCAATGTTGTCAGTATGAGAACACTACAAGTGAAAATTAACTACTTGACAGATAATTTTAATCGCACCGATTTGGGTGCGGATTGGCTGGCACATGCCGCCTATAAAATCGCTGGTAATGAATTGGATAACACTGCCACAGGAGATCAATGGGGATATGTAGCATTGTACAAACCAGCGATTAATCCTGTCAGCGCGTCATTCAAATGGGGCACTACTGCTAATGCCAGCGGCATTGAGCAAGGTGGAATGGCTTTGCGTATGAGTGGCTTATCAACTACTGCTAATGGCTATTTAGCATGGATTAGGCCTTCAAATAATACTCTCAATTTGTTCTCTATCGTCGCTGGCCAGGTAGGAACAAGAATAGGATCTGCGGTGCCGATGAATGCCGGCGTGCCGACGCCGACAGCAGGTTCAGTTTTTAAAGTGACATTAAGCAGTGATGCTGCAGGGCATCATTTTAAGTATTACGTGAATGATCTATTCGCTGGCGAAATTATCGATGCTGAGAAAAAATATGGCAACGAAAATGAGACCTATGCTGGTGTTTATCTTAACGGCAATTTAAATAACAATGTTGATGATTTTACTGTAGGCGTACTTAGCAATGTCGAAGGGACGCCGCCGGCACAGGTTACTGATCTTGCCGCAATAAAATCTACGGGAAACAGCATTACCTTAAGCTGGACTGCTGTCGGCGATGATGGCAATGTTGGCAAAGCTGCAGCCTATGATGTGCGGTATTCGACAACTCCCATTTCGAACGAGACGGATTTTAATGCCGCCACCTTAGCATTAGGTGAGCCGGCTCCCTCAGATCCTGGCACGCAAGAGACATTTAAAGTTACAGGTCTACAATCAAATACCACTTATTATCTGGCATTAAAGGTGTTAGATGATGTGCAAAATGGCTCACCAATTTCCAATGTGGTGAGCAAGGCAACTTTAGCTATTACCACGATAATTACTACCGATGATTTCAATCGTGCTACCTTAGGCGCTAACTGGATTGCTAATCCCGAATATAAAATAGAAAACAATGAATTAGCCAACACCGCCACGGCTTATCTATGGGGTTATTTAGCCATCTTCAGACCAGTGATTAGTCCCTATGAAGTTTCCATTAAATGGGGCGCGGCTGCTGATGTGGCCGGCATTAGCGAAGGTGGGTTGGCATTAATGATGGATAGTTTAAAAACCACAGCCACCGGTTATTTTGTCTGGCTGCGAGCTGATAATAGAACGATCAACCTTTATAAAATAGCCGGCGGTTCTCCGGCGGGGAGAATCGGCACGGAAAAAGCTATGGCAAGCGGAGCGCCGACCCCTACCGCAGGCGCAACATTTAAAGTCGCTCTCAGTTCCGATGCGAATGGTCATCATTTTGATTGCTACGTAAATGACATTTTTGCAGGCAGAATTTCTGATGCCAATAAATTATATGGGAATGCAGATACGACCTATGCCGGCGTTTACTTGCGAGGGAATTTAGAAAATAATGTGGATGATTTTAAGACAGCGGCGTTTGATATAATTGATACTGATCCGCCTGCGGCAATAACCAATTTGTCTGTTTTAACAACTTCAGGAACTACAGCCACGCTAAATTGGACTGCGGTCGGAGATGATGGCATGGAAGGGATTGCATCAAGCTATGATGTCAGATATTCCACCAGCCCCATTACCAATAATACTGCTTTTAATAGTGCCAGCGCTGCTCCTGGCGAACCGGCACCATCTTCGCCAGGCACGCAAGAAACATTTATAGTCAGAGGCTTGCAATCCGGCAAAACTTATTATTTTGCTGTGAAGGTCAGTGACGAAAACGGAAATTTTTCGCTCTCCAACAGCGCTTCTGGCACGACTCAGACTGTGTTTGTCTATTTAGATAATTTCAACCGCGGCCAATTGGGCTCTGACTGGAATGCCGATCCTCAATATCAAATTGTAAATAATGAGCTGGATAACACAGCCACGAGTTCTATTTGGGGCTATTTAGCCGTTCTTGTTGCTCGTGCTAATCCTATGGAAGTCTCTTTTCAATGGGGTGCCACAGCGACAGCAGAAGGGATCGATCAAGGCGGTATTGCCCTTAGACTGAATCAGCCCAATCCAGATGCCAGTGGTTATTCTGTTTGGATCAGGCCCAGTCTCCGCAAAATAGCCCTGTTTTTGGTTGAAAGCGGAAATACCACATCCCGTGTTGGCAACGATGTGGATATGGAAGCAGCATGCCCGACACCTGTAGCTGGCAGCGTATTTAAGGTGGTCTTGAGGTCAGACGATAGTGGTCACCATTTTGATTGTTATGTTAATGATATTTTTGCTGGAACCACTACTGATCCAAATAAATATTATGGAAATGAAGATGAGCTTTATTGTGGAGTTAACTTGCGTGGCAATCTAAGCAATAATATCGATAATTTTACTGTGGTCAACGCCGGCGGCACACCTACGTATTTAGAATATGTTTCCGGCAATAATCAAACCGCCAAAATTGGCACTCCGTTGCCTGAATCCTTGATTGTCAAAGTTGCTGATCAAAATCATATCGGCGTTTCTGGCGTTATTGTGGATTTTGCAGTCGTTCAAGGCAGCGGGACCTTGGATTTGGGACCAGGCGACAGCAATATTAGAAAAGAAGCTGAATCTGGCATAATTACACCAAATATGCAAGTCGGAAATGATGCCAATGCCTCTGGCGGCAAATACATTTATGGCTCTTCGGGTGATGCGAGAGCTGGCAAAGTGGATTATACATTTAACCTTCCTTTAGATGGTAATTATTATATCTGGGGAAGAATATATGCGCCATCGAATACAGAAGACAGTTTCTTTTATATTGTGGACGGTGGTAATGAATATTATTGGAATGTTGCCAGTCCCTACAATACCTGGCGCTGGGCAAAATTCGCCGATAATACTGCCGGAGTATTTCATCAATATTTGAGTGCGGGACAACATACCCTGTCGGTTGTTAAGAGGGAAAATAATACCCGCCTGGATAAGATCATCTTTTCAAGTGATCCTAATTTTACTCCGTCAGGCAAAGAAGAAGTGCCGACTTATGCCACTGACGAATCAGGACTTGCGAAGGCGATGCTAACCATGGGCGACATCAAAGGCGCAGTGGTAGTCAATGCCTCGGTGGCTGGATTACAAGGCTCTCCAGTAGTATTTAATTTGACAGCACGAGAAGGCGATGCGACCAAAATTGTTTATGTGTCAGGGAATGATCAAGATGGTGTTGGGGGACAACCGTTGCCAGCGCCATTTGTGGTTAAATGCGTTGATTCTGGCAATAATACGGTTGCGGGCTGGCCGGTTACTTTCACCGAAGTACAGGGAGATGGTTTCCCCTCTAATAGCCAGCCAGTTTATACTGATGAAGCAGGATTGGCATCAACCATTTGGACGTTGGGAACAGGACAGGCAACGAATATCGTTCATGCCGTTTCTAATGGGCTTATCGATTCGCCGATTATTTTTACAGCCACAGCGACCAGCGGCAT
>CAZNDR010000431.1:0-4237 GCA_964571835.1 uncultured Cytophagia bacterium
ATTTCATCAAGCATCCATTTTCAGGCATCACGTATTTCGTTACAAGCGTCCAGAATCCAGTAATAAGAATCAAGCCTCATTCGAATACAGTATTTTTCGATTCGCATTTTTAAAACAAATGTTGTCTTGGACAATTTTAAGATGGAGGTCGAGAAAATGACCAAAAAATTTTATAAGATCCTTCCTTTGATGATCATATTATTCATGGCGTGGTTGGAGAGCAGTTATTCCCAGACCATGAAAAGCCACGAAATTGGTCATCTATGGCAGACCATGTTTCCGGTGGGCTCGTTGCCCGAATATGCGCCATTGCAGAACCAATTGAATTATCCGGGCGGCGATTTTTTCCTTCATCGATGGAAAAACATGGAGGCGATCGGCCATTGGATTGGAGTCAAAAACTGGACCAACAAGTTCAATCAATTTAAAAGCTATTATGTTTCCGAAGGTGGGTATTTGAATTATGAAGCCCAGGGAACGCTATTCCCGGTAAGCAACAAAAAAAATGTTCGTCAACGCTTGCCGCTGGTTTACGTTAACGATACGGTTGAAGAACGTATCACGGATAACCGAAAAAGTTCCACCAGAAAATCGACTCTTGCAGCCGACGAGCAAATCATTACCACCTGGCGAACCGATGTCGGTATTGAGGTGGTACGAACAAGTTGGGCTTTTGCAAACGTTGAGCACAGCTCATATATCATTCAAGAGTACGTTTTTACCAACACCGGCAACACGGATAACACGAGCGGCATTGAGCTTCAGGGGCAAAATCTCGAAGGTGTATATTTTGGCTTTTGGCGTGCCTTCATCCCCTGCGGCGACATTGGTCACGAAGCAATGGGCGGTGAGTTTGATGATTGGTGCCATTATTATGGCAATCAACCAGGTGATACGCTGCGAGGATTTTGGTATTCCTATGATGGAGATAATCAGCGTAAGCCGTTTGATGATACGGGCGATCCCTCAGAATCGACCGGAGAATTTTTGTCGCCGCAATATGTTGGCTTTGGTGTTCTTCATGCTGATACCGATTACCAAAATGAAAATGATGATCCAAACCAGCCCGCTACGGTAGATTTTTGGCCGAGACAACAGGTGAAATCACATACTAAAGGTGATGATGAGCTGACGCTCTATTATTGTTTGAATAGCGGCAATCAAAGTGTGGGTTCGGATGTCGGTGAATATGCCGATCCCTGGGATCCGCAGATCCAACGCCCACAATTGCTAATCGCTTTTGGGCCATACAATATTCCGTTCAATCAAAGCATTCGTATTGTTCTTTATGATGTCGCTGGCGCCATCGATCGGCGGCTGGCGATCGATTATGGCAGCCGCTGGAAAAATGGTACGCTGGAGTGGAACGGCTTAACCGGTGATGAAGCCAAAAATGCCATCCTGGCTACGGGAAAAGATTCGCTTCATCAGGCGGCTTATCGAGCTGAGTGGACCTGGAAAAATGGTTATGCGGCGGTACCTGATGGCCCTGAATCGCCGAATTTGCGCGTGAACGCTGGACCTGGTAAAGTCGAGCTGGAATGGTATTACGGCGACTATGATCCCGAAGGCATAAAGCATGATGTCGTTCCACCTAATCCAGATGTGGATACCGGCATCGCAGATTTTTCTGGCTACCGCGTGTACCGCGCTGAAGAGTCCTACCTAAATGTTTATACCAAAATATGGGAATGCGGAGGTAACACCGGCATCCCGGTATCCAATAAATACGATGACCGCAATGTTACTCGAGGGAAAAGTTACTTTTATTATGTAACCGCTTTTGATAATGGCAGTCAAAATACCAGCAGCCTTTCCGCTGGTCATTCAGTCGAATCGAGCCATTACAGCAATCGCAATTATCAGTATGCCGGCGTACCTTTTCAAAGTGCGAAAACCAACCTGGATTCGATTTATGTAGTGCCCAATCCGTTTCATGCGCAAGGATTGGAATATGGCGGCTCGTTTGCTGAGGATTATCTAATTAATCCGACTTTTAGCGCCCGCGACGAAGACAGAATCACTTTTGTCGGTTTGCCTGCCAAAGCGATAATTCGCATTTTTACAATTCATGGTGATCTGGTTAAAACATTAAATCATCCCAATCCGCAGAATCCTCAATCGGTAGCTGAATCGGCTGATGAAATGTGGTTTCAGATCAGCGATAGCTGGCAAACCATAAAAAGTGGCGTCTATTTTTATCATGTCGAAGGCTGGGATCTGGAAGGAAAATTTTTAGGTACTGCCACGGGTAAATTTGTGGTCATTCGATAAATGGAGAGCAAGATGAAAAATAAAAATTTAATTTACTGCCTGGTAGCTATCATGTTACTGTTCATTTCTTTCCCTGCCTTGGCGGGAAAGAAAAAAGTTGGCCAAAGCGGCATGAGCTATCTGGCCATTAGCATGGGCGCTCGCGAATCAGCTATGGGCGATGCGGCTACCGCGCTGACTAATGGCATTCAGGGAATTTGGCATAATCCTTCTGTCTTAGCTGACATTAAACGTTTTGGCATTTCCATCAATCAAGTGAATTGGATGGTCGAAACAAAACTTTATGGCGTGGCGCTGGCCTATTCCTTGGGCAACTGGGGTACCATTGGTGTCGATTTGACTTACATGGATTATGGTGAAATAATGGGAACGCAGCGAGTGGACAAATCGATAGATTATCGTGGCTTTATTCTCACCGGTGATCTTGGTGTCGAAGATTATTCCATCGGTCTGGCTTATGCCCGGCGCATTAATGATAAATTTGCCCTCGGATTTAAAATCAAAAGTCTTCACGAATCGTTGGGCAGCGCACGTTACGTCTGGAAAAGAGAGAATGAAGGACTGCCTGAACAAACAGATTACTACAATCAAAAAGTGTGGAGTCTAGATGATTGGGGACTGGATTTCGGCACCGTTTATGATATTGGCTGGAAGGACCTCAAAGTTGCCATGATCATGCAAAACTTTTCTCGCGATATGAAATACTGGTATGAAGAGTTTACCACGCCCATGGCGTTAAGAATTGGTTTGGCAATGGATTTGTGTGAAGTTATTATGCCAAATAATGAAGCGTTCGATTTTAATTTTGCCGTGGATGCTATTCATCCCAATGATTACACAGAACGTATTCACCTTGGCGGAGAAATAGTATACCTAGATCGTTTTGCGTTTAGAGGCGGTTATAAATTTAATCATGACGTAGAAAACTTCACCTTTGGCATTGGGGTTAACTTTTCCATGGCTGGCTTGACTGCCACCGTCGATTATGCCTTTACCAGCGCCAATTATTTTCAAGATATCAACCGGTTTTCAATCCATTTTAATTTTTGAATCCCTCAGTGGGAAAAAATCCTTTGGAACAGGAATAAGCCATGATTGCTGGTTCTTTGACTGAATTATTCCCAGCAATGCCCGGCTCATACCAAAGGGTCGAGCAATGATGTTACCAAGCAACGCTTTATCGCTAGCTGACAGTTCAATCTGATTGTCGGGCAAGCAATCGATGGACAGTTCAATTTTTATCTTTAGCGAGCAGCAATAAAATAATTGGGAGGAAACAGCGATGAGTAGAATAGCATTGACCATAATTTTATTATCGGGCTTTTGCAGCGCTTTATGGGGACAATCCCAAAGCAGTTTTGGTTTTAATATGGAGATGGTTTCTCCATCAGCTAATTTGACCCATAATTATCAGTGGGGAATCGGCTATGGCTGGCTGGCCAGGTTTGACACAGAAAGCCCATTGGGGGTGATTGCCTTTGGTGCAAGTGCTGCAATTTTGCCGGGAAAAAAGGTAACCATCAATGATCAGTATTCGGTTAAATATCGATCAGAATATCTGATCACCATATTTTTAGGTCCTCAATTTAAAATAGCACAAAATTGGTATTTTTTGCCAGCAATTTCAGGAATGGGGGGACGATATTATGATTGGCAGAGTCGCCAAGATATTGGATTCGGTTTTGAATTCCGAACTGGAATTCTGATTCCCATTGGCCAGGGAGGCAACAAAATCGACATCGGGGGGAAATGGTGTCATGCCAATTTCTTGAGCCAGGCTATCCCTGAAGGCTGGGAAATGGGGCTTGACCTTGAAAAAATTGTCAAGATGGTTGGAGTGTATGTGGGTTATCATTTTTAGATAGTATTTTGTTAAAGGGAGTAGGTCTCTGTTTCCTGAATCAGCTCCAAATATTAAAAAATGAAATTCAGACAATAACGCTGCACTAAATTCAAAGCTAAA
>CAZNDR010000432.1:0-4170 GCA_964571835.1 uncultured Cytophagia bacterium
CAGGTAAGGTTTTTGAGCTGCTTCTCGGATATAATGTTTGATGTACGAATCGGGCCCACATTTAAAATTGGTAATATAAATCAGGTGAAAATGCGCAAATTGGCTGGACCAGCGGGCAGCTTTGATGATCTTTTGTCCGTAGCTCCAATACATGTTATCATTAATATCTCTGATGTCGATGTTTTCGACATCGAGAAAATCCAGTGGTATTACATTGATGCCATAATTTTGCCGCAATTTTGAAGGTACGTTCAAATTAACCAATTTATCATAAAGATTGTAAGGTCGTCCTAATAGGATTATAGCTTTTTCTTTATTTTGAAGGATCAAATTAATTGCCTCGGCGCCGAGAACAGCAATCCTTTTTTTAAATTCAGCCCAGGCCTGATAGGCAGCATCAATGGCTGCATGACTTTTTTGTTTCGACACGCCCAATCGTTTTGCCAGTGACAAAAATTGTTTTTTTACCGCTTCTTTGCCCTGGCGATAGCGAATATTGGGAGCGAGAATTTTATCTCGAAAAGGAATAAAACTAGGCGTTTCTCTTAAAATAAAACACAAGGTTTGTCCCCATGGACAAAAGAAAGAATTGGTGTGCTGGTCGGTAGATTCTGCATCAACGATATTCGGAATAAAAATATAATCGACTTTTTTATCGAGCAAATTGTTAACGTGGCCATGCGCCACCGTAATCGGGAAACATGGTTCAGCCACTCTACTTTCTATGCCAGCGTGGATAATCTGCCGATTGGTTTCATCAGAAAGGACTATTTGAAAACCCAGTTCAGCAAAATAGGTGCTCCAAAAAGGGAATTGCTCAAAGAAGTACAAGCTTTGTGCGATGCCGATAGTGGGTGCATTTATTGTCGAGGCAGGCTTATATTTTGCCAACATTTCTTTTCGTATTTTAATCAGATCCGGACTCGTTGGCTTCCGCATCAATTTAGCTTCTTTGCGGTAGCGCTCGGAGCATTTATCTCCCCAATAGGTCTTTTTTCCCTCGACGGTAAATTCTTGGATATCACAAAAATTGGAACAGGCTTTACAGGTAAAAGCTCTTAGTTGATAATTGATATTTTGCAAATCATAGCCACGAAATAATGATCCCAGCTTTTTGCCTTTGACTTTTTCCTGCGCCAACAGTGCAGCGCCAATAGCTCCTATAATGCCGTTGTGAGGCGGAACGATTATTTTCTTTTTAAGCACCGTGGCAAAGGCAGCCGCCACGGCATCGTTGTAAGCAGTGCCACCTTGAAAATAGATAACCTCGCCAATTTTTCTGCCACGCACCACACGATTAAGATAATTAGCCACAATAGAAAAAGCCAGTCCGGCCACGATGTCAGCTTTTTTTGCCCCGCGCTGAAGAAAAGGAATGATTTCTTTTTCCATGAAGACGGTACAGCGTTCGCCAAGGCGAATGGGATTTTTGGATAAAAATGCCAATTCGGCAAATTCATCTTTGATATTGATACCCAGCTTATCTGCCTGTTCTTCCAAAAAGGAACCGGTGCCAGCAGCACACGCTTCATTCATGGTGAAATCGACCACCACGCCATCTTCAAGGGAAATGTACTTTGAATCCTGACCACCGATGTCGAAAATTGTGTCGACCTGGTGCTGCGCGTGCTTTTTGCTAATGAACAGGGCCCCGGTTTTGTGGGCGGTAATTTCGTCCTTTATGATATCAGCACCAAAAAGCTCACCGATCAATTCTCTTCCAGAGCCAGTTGTGCCTACACCTTGGATAGTGATCAAATTGCCAAGTTCCTTTTTTATCTCTTGTAGCCCCTTAGCTACCACTTCTATGGGACGGGCTTGCGTTTTGGTGTAAATTCCTTTGAGCAGATTTCCTAGTTCATCAATGACTGCCAATTTGGTCGTTACTGATCCGATGTCGATGCCGAGATAAACATCGGTCTCTCCAGATAAGGATGAAAAATGAATCAAATCAGTCTGATCGCGTAGCAAGATCAGATTTTGTTTGTCAAGCGGAGGTATGGTTTCGAACGGTAGCAAGGTCTCGCTTTGATTACGAAGACGGGGAAGAAATTTATCTGTCGAGAAATAGGTCTTATCATTGATTGAAGATAGAGCCGTGCCGATAGCTTCTATCCAGGCATAAAATTTGGGAACGATTAAATCTTTGTCATCTATCTTCAAAATTTCTTTTAAGCTGGATAAAATGCCTTTATTGGCAGCCACACCCCCAATGAAAGCGACGGGCATCATAATGGGTTTGCTTTTGATAATGGTGCCTTTGAAATTTCTCACCACTGCCTGGCACAAACCTTTCAAAATTTCTGGAGGCAAAAAGCCTTTTTGCTGGGCATGAATCATATCGGACTTAGCAAAAACCGAGCATCTGCCAGCAATGCTGGCCGGCTTATTGGCGCGCAACACGATGTCGCCGATGTCTTTAATTTCGTAGAGCAGTCGAGTGGCTTGCTGGTCAAGAAAGGAACCGGTGCCGGCGGCACAATCGCCGTTTGCTTCGTAATCGAGAATGCCGGCCGTTTGTTTGCCGTCAGAGGCATCCAGTAAAATATATTTTGCGCTATCACCGCCCATCTCAAGCACAGTGCGAACTTGCGGATGCATGAGACTAATACCTTTAGCAATGGCTTGAAATTCATTCTGATAAGGAATATTTAGTGTCCGGGCGACTAACTTTCCTCCAGCACCAGTAGCTGATAGATTTGTTTTTGCATCGACAGGGAGATTTTCCAACAAAGGCAACAGCAGACTTAAGGCGGCTGTCAACGGTTCACCTTTGATCCGTTGATATTTTGAAAGCAGCAGACAAAGCGGATTGTTGCCGAATACTATCAACTCATCTATTACCTCGAACAACCGCGATGCTTGTTGATGAATGTTTTTTAAAACAGGCAAATTATTATGTCGGGTCAAAGCACAAATTTTAATGCTGACCGATCCGACATCGATGCCGATATAATAGCTATTAGCTTCAACATACAAAGTAACTGCTCTCCATATATGTAAAAAGGAAAACAGCTTTTGCTGGCTTCCTTTTATTTATAGATTAGTTGATCGCTTTTTAAGTGAACTATTTCAGCTCCAGAAATTCCAACAGCGTCATTCCTGATTTCAAAATAATAGGTGTGATAAAAGGCTTATTCTGCGGAGATGTGCTGGTTGTGACCAGCAGGGCGCCAATGGGATGTTCTACTGAAAGCTCACGCAAAAATTGATAGTACTCATTGTCGCCAGTCCCTCTTCCCAAAAGCGTTTTTTGAATTTCCAGAAAATCAGCCTCTGCTTTTGCTGCCGGCAATTTTGCAGCAGCTTGTTGGTAATTTTGTAAAAAGGCCTCAAATTGGTCTTTGCCACCGGAGAAACGCATTGCCAGTTGTTTAAAAAATTCACGGCGAATTTTTCCGCTGGAAAGCACGTTGATAATTTTATTGTCGATACTTTTATCATCGATTAAATATTGAATGCCAATTTCGATGATTTCTTTGAACAAACTTTGTTCAATATATTTTCCATATTTTCTGGCAGCTTCCGCATCTTCATAGTGCAGTTTTGGGCCGAGTCTCTGAAATTGATTGCCAAAAGGATTTTTTAATTTGCAGGCTTGAAAAACTAAATCTGCCGCTTGGGCTAATTTTTGTACAAAGGTATTCTCATCTATATCAGCTGCAGTAACTTCCCTCGATTGAATAAGCTGAACTGCTTCGACGAGAAGCTGATTAACTTTTTTTTCTAAATTGCCACTTTGTTTCAAAGCAGAATGGGCGTCTCTGAATTTGCCGAAATTAATAGCTCGTTCACCTAAATCGATTAAAAATTCATTAGGCAATGGCGACAATTCGTTTTTAAGTCTCTCTCCGTATTTATTTTTAATAGTCTCAAAGATCTGTTCCAATTCGAGTTGTTTTTCTGGTGAAAGGTCGGCGATGCTTATCCAATTGCGTGCGGCGAAACGGCGCAACGCGGCAATGTCCTTTTTTTTAACAGATAAATGGGCCTGCGAGGTTGCATTCATAAAATGATAGGGGATAGAAAAATCGCCATAAAAAAATGACAGACTCAGTAGATGAAAAACCAGTTCGTACGTTTCGCTTATTGAATCATAATGAGCTTGCAAAACAAAAACTCCTAATCAGTTTGAAATAGAGGACACATTAAATTTGATTTAAATATAAC
>CAZNDR010000433.1:0-4129 GCA_964571835.1 uncultured Cytophagia bacterium
TTTATTGACATTGTATTTTTGTTGGTTTATATTAGACTCCTAAATTTAGCCTCATTACAATCATAACCATTTGCTTCAATTCAAACATGATAGCAGATAATAATTCATGTTGTGCGGTGTTGCCGGATTTTATGACTTTTCTTTTTTCCAATTTCAATAATTCACCAAAAATCAACCAGGAGGAAAAATATGCCAAGACCAGTGACTTTATTTACCGGACAATGGGCAGATTTATCTTTGGAGACAATTGCTAAAAAAGCCAGTCAATGGGGATTTGATGGACTGGAGCTTGCCTGTTGGGGAGACCATTTTGAAATTGATAAAGCTCTGGAAAATGATAAATATGTCAGAGAAAAAAGAAATTTACTGGAAAAATATGGTTTGAAATGTTTTGCCATCAGTAATCACCTGGTGGGGCAATGCGTCTGTGATCCAATTGACAATCGTCATAAATCAATTCTGTCGGAAAAAATCTGGGGCGATGGCGATCCCGAGGGTATTCGTCAGCGGGCGGCAGAAAATATGAAAGATGCTGCCCGAGCTGCTAAACTATTTGGAGTTGACATTGTTAATGGCTTCACCGGCAGTAGCGTCTGGGCTAAACTGTACTTTTTCCCTCCCACCAGCCAGGCAGACGTTAATGCTGGTTTCCAAGATTTTGCCGACCGCTGGCTTCCCATCTTGAATGTCTTCAACAAAGAAGGCGTAAAATTTGGGCTGGAGGTGCATCCCACTGAAATTGCTTATGACATCTTCACTGCCCAGCGTGCTCTCGCCGCGGTCAAAAATCATGCTAATTTTGGTTTCAATTTCGATCCCAGCCATTTTATTCATCAATTCATCGATCCAGTCTTTTTCATTGAAGAATTCGGCGACCGAATTTTTCACATGCACGTCAAAGACTCGAAAGTAACACTTAATGGACGCAACAGCATTCTGTCTTCACATCTGGACTTTGGCGATGTCCGGCGCGGTTGGGACTTTGTTTCACCGGGCAGAGGCGATGTGAATTGGGACAGAATTATCCGCGCATTGAATCGTGTTGGCTACCAGGGACCGCTCTCTATCGAGTGGGAAGACTCTGGCATGGATCGCGAGTTCGGCGCTCAGGAAGCATTAGCGATGATTCGCAAGCAAGACTTTACGCCATCAGCCATTGCCTTTGATGCACAATTTGCCAAGAAATAGAATTGAAGTTTCTTTTTCTTATCGGGTGATATCTTGAAGTATTAATCTAATTATAAAGCGGATAATTGAAGCAATAAAATCACGGAGTTTCCGATCGGCAGACAATAATTGATAATGAGATGAGACTCGATTCTTGAAGCATTAGAGCCGCCCATTGCTTTTGCTCAAAATGTTGTGCAACAAAAGTTAAAGCCAATAGAAGCTAAATTCGGAGATCCATAACTCCAAAAATCCCTTAATCCATTTTTTTTTGCTCCAATAAATAATTAACATTGCTCAATCAATCTGAAATTATAAAAAAATGCAGTGAGGCATATATGGCTAAAGAAACTGGATTTACTACCATGGCCGGAGCCAAAGCGACCGCTGAAGTTCCGGAAATTGGCGTGGGCATGTTGGGCTATTCGTTTATGGGCAAAGCCCATTCCAATGCTTATAAAACGATTCCTTACATGATGTATCCGCCGCCGGCGAAGCCAAAATTGGTGGCTGTCTGCGGGAGAAATAGAGCTAACGCTGCCGAAGCTGCCAAACGATATGGCTACCAAAAATATTACACCGACTGGCAGAAAATACTGGAAGATGACGAGGTTCAAATATTTGATAACGGCGGTCCGAATAATTTGCACGCCACGCCGAGCATCGCTGCCGCCAAAGCTGGAAAACATGTTTTCTGTGAGAAGCCGCTGGGAATCAACGCCGACGAAACGAAAAAAATGCTTGAAGCTGTCACCACAGCCGGCGTCAAACACATGGTCGCCTATAATTATCGTTTTCTGCCGGCCATTCGGCAGGCGCGCCATCTGATTGAAAGCGGCGCCCTGGGAAAAATTTATCATTACCGGGCTGTCTATTTGCAGGAATGGGTGCTGCCGCATTACGGCACGCCATTTATCTGGCGTTTGGACAAAAATGTTTCCGGTACCGGCTCCATCGGCGACCTCGGCGCCCATCTCATCGATCTGGGGCATTTTTTGATTGGCGACATGAAAAGCGTTAGCGCCGTGACGCGAACCTTCATCGATGAACGCCCTCTGCCCGATGGCAGCGGCAAACATAAAGTCGAATTAGACGATGCTTTTGTTGCCACGGTGGAGTTTGCTAATGGCGCCATCGGCACGCTGGAAGCGACTCGTTTTGCTGCTGGCAGAAAGAATTACGAAGTGATTGAAATCAACGGTGAAAAAGGCTCGCTTCAGTTCAATCTGGAACGGCTCAATGAATTGAACGTATTTTGGGTCGGCGATAAGCCAAAAGAAACACAGGGATTTCACAATGTGCTGATCAGCGAAGCTTACCACCCCTGGTGGAACAATTGGTGGCCGCACGGTCACATGATCGGCTGGGAACATACCTTCATTCATGAACTAACTCATTTCTTGGATTGTATCGTGAACGACAAAGACGTCGCACCTTATGGCGCCACCTTTGCGGACGGTCATCGAGCGGCAGTCGTGTGTGATGCAGTGCTCCGATCGGCGGCGACAAAAAAGCATGTCGATATTAAATATTAGGTATACAAAGATTAAGCTTGAGAATAAAAAATGAGTTTAGCATTATGTCAGAATCATAATGGAGGGCAGGTATTACGGATTGATGTGATCATAATATGTGGCTAAAAACGCTTTGCCATTTAATTTTTTTTATTTGTAATGGTCGATTATGAAATTGCTTTTACTGATACTTTTCCCAACAAAATTGGTCAGCAATAGTAACTGCCATTTAATTTTAATTGAGGAAATAAGATGACACATGACAAAAAAACAGGACGCCGTACCTTCATTAAAAGATTGACTCAGTCTGCGATCAGCGCGATGGTTTTTCCCTCCCTAATTCCGGCCTCAGCTTTAGGCAAAACAAACTCAATCGCTCCGAGCGAAAAAATCACCATGGGCTTCATTGGTCTCGGCGGCATGGGCACAGCCGACCTCAGAGGCTTTCTGGAAAAAACTGATGCCCATGCGATCGCCGTTTGTGATGTTGACGCTGATCATCGCAACCGTGCTCGAGACTTGATAAACGATAAATATGGCAATAAGGATTGTGCGACATACATTGATTTTCGCGAGTTGCTAGAGCGGAAAGATCTGGATGCCGTGTGCATTGCTGTTCCTGATCATTGGCACGCTTTAATTGCTGTGGCTGCCGCTCGAAAAGGTTTCGACATTTACGCTGAAAAACCTTTAGCCTACACTATCTCCGAGGGCAGAGCTATCGTCGAGGCAGTAAAAAAGCAGGGCATTGTCTGGCAAACTGGCAGTCAACAGCGCTCGGAAAATAATTTTCGTTTTGGTTGCGAATTGGTGAGAAACGGTTACATTGGCGAGGTGAAATTGGTAAAGGTAGGCTTGCCTTATGGCAACAGCATCGCTAAAGGCAGTACCAAGCCATGCCCGGCACCGCCAGGTTTTGATTATGATAGGTGGCTAGGTCCCGCTCCATACGCGCCTTACTCGCCAGCGCGCTGCCATTGGAATTTCCGCTGGATCAGCGATTATTCTCAGGGACAATTGACCGACTGGGCAGGCCATCACATTGATATTGCGCAATGGGGCATGAACACCGAGCTCTCATCTCCAGTAGAAATTGAAGGCAAAGCAGATTTTCCCAAAGCAGAAGACGGCATTTTTGATACACCCAATTCCTATTATTTTGAAGGCAAATATCAGGAAGGCTTTATCATGAAGGTAGCTGATAATCGACGACACAAAATGGGCGCGTTGTTCGAAGGCTCGGAAGGGTGGGTGCACGTTGATCGTGGCGTCATCGAAACTCAGCCCAAATCGCTGCTTCGCCAGGTGATCAAACCTGACGAAATCCACCTTTACCGTAGCGATGACCATCGGCAAAATTTTCTCGATTGCGTGCGCACTCGCCAGCAAACCGTCGCTCCAGTCGAGGTCGCTCACCATTCCATCATGGTGGCCCATTTGGGCAGCAT
>CAZNDR010000434.1:0-4122 GCA_964571835.1 uncultured Cytophagia bacterium
CGCTGAAGGCAATCTTATTCATTTTTTTTTGTATTGCTTAGTACCCTCGATCCTTTGTGGCTGAATAGTTACAATCTTTTTTGTAAAAAACGTCTTTTGTTTCAAAACAAACTTGTCTGCTCAGGGGTATTCGAAATAGGCTGTGAAATACCTTTTAACTGCGGGTAAGCTTTTATCAATTGCTGAGGCACTGATACTTTATTGTCCGTCAAAATAAACATCGTCTGCAGCGCATTGGCGACCGCCTGCCCACGAAAATGATTGTTAAAAATAATAAATGTTTTCGGGCTGTTTTCCATTAAATCTTCAATTTTCTTTTTTATTTCATCCAACTCATTCTCCTGGTAAAGATAATCGTAACGGCTGGCTACACTGGCGTCCTGGGCAAACCAATTTTTTACGTTTCTGCCATGAAGCCGCAAATAGCTCAAATTTTTTGAGGCATATGCAGTCAGCGGCATCGATCGCCCAATGGCGGGCTGGTCAATATTGGCAAAACCAGCCTTCCTTTCATCGAGAAAAGCTAAAAAAGATTTTTCATGCCAGGATTGGTGCCTGACTTCCACCACCGGATGGTATTCGTTAAAAATAGCCACTATCTTTTCCAGCCATTCTTGATTGTCCGGCGTATTTTTAAATGACCAAGGAAATTGGATGAGCAGCGCGCCCAGTCGATTATTTTTTTGCAGTTCATCCAAGCCCTGTTTCACCAAAGCTTCCTCAGTTTTGCCAGGAAAGCTGTTTTGTTGGTGCGTGTATTCCTGCCACAATTTGCTGGTAAAAGTAAACTCAGGATTATCCTTTATTTTATTTATCCAGCGTTTTACTGAGCGGAGCGCCGGTGGCCGATAAAAGGAGCTGTTGATCTCGATAACATTAAACAGATGCGACAGGTAGGTTAGCTGGTCAAATCCTGCTGCTTTTATGGCCGGATAAACAATTCCTTCCCAATCTTTGTAAAACCAGCCAGCAGGACCAATATATACTTTATTTTTCGTACTCAATTTTAATAATTCTCGCCGCTAATAAAATAACTGAATTAATAAATCAACGCCTGCTAAATATTTGATGCTGCAGGAATAGAAGAAAACAGCTGTTGCTTGCTATCATCATCATTTAAAATTGACTTCGAGCTTTTTAGCACACTTTAAAGGTTCCAGCAAACGATAAACCGGGTATTCATTTAAATTCGCTCCCCACTCGCTAACATAAAAATAACGGTCAAAAAAATTCCAATACACCAATCCACCGTCACTCTCCGGTTCCAAAAGACAAGCTGCCACATTGGCCAAGGGTTGATCCATACCGACAAAAAATGTTCCATTGGGGAATTCCCTTTTGACATTTTTATAACTTCCCTTGATATGTGTCGATTTATGTCCCTGAAAGATTCGATTGCTATTTTCGACTTTGGAAATTGAGAATGATTGAACATCAACAGTCACTGATTCTGTCAATTGTTCTATGGCTATGCCATGTTGTTTTATTTTTTGGGCAATTTCGCTTAAGCTGCTGGAGAAAAAATATCCTTTTGGCAAAGCAACCGATTGAGTAATTTTAAAGTTGCCATAATAAGGAGCCTTATAATTTCTTTTAATCTCAGTTTTTTGTACTCGATTTCTTCCCGATTCGTTCGGAACAATCTCAAATTCATAACTGCGAATCAATAAGGGTTCAGCGAAAGCAGTAGCTTCAAACCGAGTGCCAAACCGAGCGCACGTATCAGCACTGGTGCCACGCTGAATGGTCCGCGCATCTGCCTCGCCAATTAGTTGTTTCATCTCTGCACCGTGCTGATTTGTGTATTCAAGTATCAACTGAACAAACCGATAGCAGGCATCTACTCTTGTTTTAAAATCGGCATAGGCATAATTTTCATTTAAAATGGAAAATCGGTTGCGCAGGCCCCAGTAATTGGTGCTATAATATGGCTGGTGATCGAAGGTTTCCCATCCTTTCTCAGGTTGGGAAGGATCAATAAAATTGCCGTAGGGAATCGATAAAATGCCATATTTCTCTTCAAGATTTTTGCACACAACGGGAAATAATTTCGAACGCAAATAATTCGGCAGCCTGAGATCTCCGTTGGGATGGTGAGCTGTATCGTAGGTCAACGGTTCCTGATGATAAGATCCATTCGTGGTGTGAAGGTCGATCAGCATCAGTGGATCCCATGGATTCAAAATATATTCAAAAGCGCTAGCATTTTCCGGACTTTCAATCTTCATGTAATCGCGGTTCAGATCAAGATTTTGACCGTTGTGACGGACACCCACGCCACCCTCTGGTCCGCCCTGACCGCGGCGGTTTTGGGGATCGATTTTTTCGTTGCCATCTGGATTAAAAATAGGAGTGAAAAGTAATACTTGATTTTTCAGCATTTGAGAAAAAGAGCCAGTGAGAATTTCCCTCAGCAGCATGAGCACAGCTTCTTTGCCTTCCACCTCTCCAGCATGAATATTTGCTTGAATATAAATCGATGGTTTATTCTGATTGAATGCTTGGGCAGGTGATATCGGCACCGGATCGCCGAGAATTGCCAGCGGGATATCGCGGCCTTCAGTCGATTTGCCAATGGAAGTGATTCTAATATTTCCACTTCTTTTCTGCAGCTCTTTTAAAAAGGAAATAACTTCTTCATAACGAGTCGTCTCTGTGTAATTGCTTTTTTCAGCGCGGGTGAGCAGGGCTTGATCAACAGCTAAACAAGAGATCGAGTAAACGTATGCTAACAGTAGCAATTTTTTTTTCATGATTAGATCTTCGATAATGTGGAGCTTTTCCGAAAACTACTGATGCTTTCACTTCAAGCGATGGCATCGGTAAAGATGGTGACTTTGTTGCGCCACGGCTGAATTGCCGCACTTTATTTCCTTTTCTCTTCAGCCACTTCAATCACTTTATTAAAAACGCGCATTAAATTGCCACCCCAAATTTTTCGGATGTCTTCTTCAGAATAGCCGCGTTTGACGAGCTCCAGTGTCACATTGCCCATTTGCGAAACATCATAACAATCCTCAACGCCGCCACCGCCGTCAAAATCGGTGCCAATGCCGACATAATCGACTCCCACCAATTTGACCACGTAATCTATGTGATCGACCACCTCTTTCACCGAGGCTAACTCAGGAGGATATTTTTCTGTTATTGAATAATATTCTTGCCGCATGAGCTGTCGGACCGAGTCATCGGTAACCTTATCCCAATCACCATACTTGGCTCTCAGTTGTCCCATTGCCTGTTCAAACTGTTCATTGCGCTTTATTTTTTTTAAATAACTGCTCATAAAACAGATTTGCAGCACACCATGCTTTTCAGCCAATTTTTTAATCATATCATCGGTCAAATTTCTTGGCTCATCACAAAGCGAACGTACACAAGAATGGGAGGCGATTACTGGTGCTTGGCTTACTTCAAGCACCTCATAAAATGCCTCGTCGGAAATGTGAGAGACATCCACCATTATGCCAAGTCGATTCATCTCGAGGACCACTTGGCGACCAAAATCACTCAAACCGCCATGTTCAGGCCCGCTGTCGTCAGTCGAAGAATCACAAATATCGTTATTTTTCGTGTGGCAAAGGGTGATGTAGCGTGTGCCCAGATCATAATATTCTTGCACGCAGGAAAGATCTTTGCCGATGGGATAAGCATTTTCCATTCCGATAAAAGCAATACGCCGGCCGGTTTTTTCGATGCGATATGCGTCAGCCGGAGTGAGTGCTAGCTCAATCAAATCGCTGTGATCTCGACACATTTTATGAATAGCAGCGAACGTTGCCTGTGCCTGGCTTCTCGCACCTTTGTATCCTTCGGCCGTGCGTTCGCCCTGACCAGTGAACACAGCAAAAAATTCAGCGTCCAGTCCACCCTCTTTCATGCGCGGCAAATCGACCTTTCCGCTGCGCCGGCTTTTGCTTTCATGACGTAAACCGACATCAAAATGTTCATCTGTCAAACGCATCGGAGTATCGCTGTGCGAATCGACAGTGAGCACGGCTTCATGGATGACGGTAGCTTTGGCTTTCAATTTTGCCATGTCTTCGGATGAACTGCTAATTAAAAGCGGCAAAACTATCAATGAGACTATCAAAAAGTTTTTCATTTTCAACTCTCTTTCTT
>CAZNDR010000435.1:0-4111 GCA_964571835.1 uncultured Cytophagia bacterium
CCTTTTGGGAATGATTTATCGACCAATTGCAACTGTCTTCTTTCTGAACAAAAATACTATTGGCCTGGGGCGATGAGAAATATTTCAAACATTTGTTATTGACTCTGGTGGCGACTGGATTATTTTGGATAATCACATAATTGTTTGATGGGGCATATTGCGCATTTTGGCTGACGTGCCAAACAAATGGTTCGGCCAAGCTTGAGAAAATTCATGTGCAGAGAAAAGGATTTGTTTTTGGGGACAATGTGACGCATGTGCCAAAAAGTTTTTTCAGCGGTCGTTTTTTCCGAGACAAAACCCACCCGCCGGCAAATCCGAAAAACATGAGTGTCCACCGGAAAAATATCGGTGCCGCAGGAAAACATCAGCACGACACTTATGGTTTTTACGCCAATGCCTTTGAGTTGAGTAAATTTGTTAATCGTATTATCTGGATTCGCCTGGCATAAGCCATCCAAATTCAAGCTGCCATATTCTTGATTGATCCATTTTAAAATATTTTTTAGGCGTTGGCTTTTTTGGTTGGCAAGCCCGCCAGGCCGAATAGCGCTGGCGATGGAGCTCACGTTAGCCTTCATGACTTCTTCCCAGTTAGAAAATTTTGCCCTCAGCTGTTGATAGGCGCGATCACGGTTTTTATCATTGGTGTTTTGAGAAAGTATAGTCAAAATCAAATTGCTTAACGGATCAAGGACGGACTCCCGCTTGGGCACACCAAAAAAGCTTTCCAGCCTTTGGGTGATCTGCTTAGCTTTTTTTGTCCAGTCCACCTCATTCTTCATTAAGATTCCGCCAGCAATACCCAAAACAAAATTGTCAATACAAATTACTTTTTATTTTCGATGAGATTCAAGTTGATCGTCAATAATTATTCGAGATAAAAACCATCTCTGTTCAAAAATAATTATTTTACATTGACAAGTCAAATCCAAACATTAATTATTAAACATGTCCATAGTTAGCGACACCTGAGAATAAAAATCGACCAACAAAGCCAAGCCGACATTAAAGTCACAGCAGCGCATTTTTTATGCCGTTAGCCAGATTGTTATCAGAGATGCCCACCACAGCCACTGCCTCACGTCCGAATAATTTGCCAAATTCGGAAGCGCTGCTAAAAATATAGAGGGTAATATTATTGCGTCGGCATTCGAGCTCGATTTCTCTTTTCAATTTTTCAGAGGCGTCCAACGATAGCAAAATGAGAGAGGCTCGTTTGCGTTTTATTAAAATAGAAACAGCCGTTCTGCCTATTTCTACCATTCTTCCTTTTTGCGCCAAACGCAGCAGGGATTTTACTTTATCAAGGTCCATGTTCTTCTATCTGCTTGATTAAAGAATCAGAGAATAAAAGATCACTCTCGCAGAGCAACGATTTCTCAGGGTTATAATTTTGTTTTGCCAGCGATAGGCAATTTTGGTCAAAACAAAAATAAACGCCCTTGCTAGGTTTGTGTAGTTTGAGGTCAATTTCCAGTCGATGGTCTTTGAATTTGGAAACGCGAAGCGGCTCCTTTTTATGCCTGGCATGAAAGCAGCCGCCGCACTGGCGAAAATAATGTAGCTGAACTATTACTTGTTAATCGGATAGAAAAATACGTCGATATAATGCCCTAATCTGAATTAATTTCATGCTAATCGAGATCAAATAGACTAAATCGGGGCTGAATAAAAAAGCCGCTGGAGAGGCTATTCTCCTCAGCGGCTTTAAATCATCACTTACCAGATGTTAAGGGGATAAGATCAAAGGACACAGAACGTTTGCATCGTCTGGTTATCTATCAAGGCACATCAAAAAAGTAGCTTTTGAAATAAGCCTGTTATGCCCATCCCCTCAATGAATGATCTTATTGCAACAGCATCATCTTCATGGTCTTTGAGAAGTCGCCAACTTCCAGTCGGTAGAAATAAATACCGCTGGTAAGGTTGCTTGCATCTAAAGTTACTTTGTAAGTGTTGGCTGCCTTGAATTCATCGACCAGATCAGCCACTTTTTGACCCAGCACATTGTAAACAGCTAATTTTACATGGCCAGCTTTGGCAATGCTGTAAGAAATCTGAGTTTCTGGATTAAATGGATTGGGGTAGTTTTGGCTCAAATCATATTTTGCCACCAGAGCAGCCGGATTCTCATCGACTGAAGTGCCAATGCCAAACCAATTCAGCGCATTACCAACCATGCTGCTGACGTTCGGTTCAGTCCAATGATAACCATCAGTCACCGTGTAGCTCGGCAAAGCTCCAGTATCCAGGCAGAGTTGATCAAAGGTCAAAAATACGGTTTTTGTACCATTGGCGCTTTCTTTATGAACACCCATGGTTCTTCCTTGAGCTGAATCGGTGAAGCATACTACCGCACCAGTACCAGCGGTCATGGCATCGCACCAGTCATTATAATTCAGTTCATGGGATGAGTAGTGGTATAATTGCAAACTATCGCCCACAAAGGCAGCTAAGTCACCAGAAATAACATCACCAGCCACCGCATTAATTGGGAATGCTTCGGTATAGTTAGCATTAATGTCCATCGGTCCAATCGTCCCGATACCCATAAAAGCATTGTGCCAGTCGTCTTCGGCGAAGGTTGAATCAGCGCCGCCAGTCAGCGAATAACCCCATTCTTGAGATGACCAGAACATCTTTTTGGGACCAGCCGCAAACCAAGGACCTAACACGTTGTCATTCATGGTTGCCGGTGAATAGGCATCAATCTGGATGATATTGTCATACAGGTTCACCAAGGTAGAAGATAACGGGCCATCAGCTAAGCCAACCCAAACATCATAAGGAAATTTATTATCATTGGCATCTACCCAGAGATTGTCATAATAGGGCGACAGAATAATGGAAGCCGCATAGGAGGTTCCATTGTCATTATAGAAAACAAGAATGTCGGTGGTTTTTTGAAAGTAGCCAAATGAGCCAGAGCTGCTGGTTGTTGATAAACCTGCTTTATCGGTAGCGACAAAATAGTAGGTCAATGTCTGTCCGGGGCTCATATAGCCAGCAGGTATCGTGCCTTCCCAAACGCCGTCGGTATCTGTCCCACTTGCTAACGCGCAGGCAACTTGCGTCTCAGCACCATCATCCACTTTGTAGAATAAGGATACTGAGACTGCACCAGCCTGGTTGGCATCATTGGCATCGATATCGGTTACTGCGCAAGCTAATGTTTTCGCATCAGCAGCCAGCACTGAACCGTATTTTTCGATAGTAACCGATGGTGGAGTGTTTTCATAAAACTCCACTGCCACCAACCAAGAGCACACATAATCTCTTACAACGAATTGAGCTGCATGGCCACTGCGACCGAGGCTATAATATTTTGCTAATTTCCAACCATCAGGATCACCGGCATTCCAATACTCTGCGTCAGTACCCATGTAAGCATCCGCATCGCCAAAGGGCACTACAGAAACCACAAATGGTTCGCCTTCATTATCTGGCTCGACGCCGAGGAAGATCATATCTGTCCAAACACGCTCGCCATCAACGATATTGACTGGGAAATCGCCCCACATCAATTCGCCGAGCAGGGTGGGCAGGCCTATTTCTTGCGTGTACCAAGCATCGCCAGTTTTCTGGGCAGGATCCCAGACCCAGGGAACTGCTGCTTTGTGAATCATCAGGTTAAAACCAGGCGCCAATGGGCTGGTCGACCAGGTCTGACCAACAATGCCTACGCCTTTAATATAACACGCTGCCGGTGGATCATAGTATGCGGAATTGGTATCAGCCACCTGAATGCCCCAGTTTACACTGATGGTGCTTGCATTGGCAATGGTATCAGGAATTCCCATTGTGGCAGTTGCTTTGGTTAATTTATTAGTATTTGCTTGTGATTTTAAAATCTTGTCCAACTGTTCTTTGCTAATTGGTATTGCCTCACTTTTTTGGCCGTTTTTTGCTGGCTTGAGTAGGGCATATTTCTTTTCTGCCAGTAAACTTGTCGCTAGCGCAACAACTAATAATAGTACTAATAGCAAGGTCAGTTTTTTCATAAAATCCGTCCTCCAATTAATTAATGATACATTAAAAGGGTAATTAAAAATAAATCTCAAAAGAGAAGTAATGCAGTCGAGTCATTCACCTCCTTTCACATTTATTG
>CAZNDR010000436.1:0-4102 GCA_964571835.1 uncultured Cytophagia bacterium
AATTAAAAGATCAAAAACGGACCAACATCAAAGTGGGCAATGTTGAAATTGGCAAAGATTTTGTCGTCATTGCTGGTCCATGCAGTGTGGAAAGTGAAAAGCAGACAATAATCACTGCGCAACGAGTGAAACAGGCTGGTGCCAACATGCTGCGTGGCGGTGCGTTCAAGCCGAGGACGTCACCTTATGCTTTTCAAGGATTAGGCTTGGCAGGTCTCAAAATTCTCGAGAAAGCTAAAAAGGAAACCGGGCTGCCGATCGTTACCGAAGTGCTCGATCCCCGTGATGTTTCATGGATTTGTGAATTTGCCGATATTTTGCAAATTGGCACGCGCAATATGCAAAATTTTTCTCTGCTCAAAGAAGTGGGAAAAGCAAGCAAGCCGGTGCTGCTGAAACGCGGCATGTATTCTACAATTAAAGAATGGCTGGGCAGCGCTGAATACATCATGAATGAAGGAAACAGAAAGGTAATTCTGTGCGAACGGGGCATCCGCACATTTGAAACCTACACGCGCAACACATTAGACCTCAGTGCAATTCCTGTTTTGAAAGAATTGACCCATCTGCCGGTAATCGTTGATCCCTCACATGGCACAGGCAAAATCAGTTTAGTGGAGCCCATGAGTTTAGCGGCGATGGCTGCCGGCGCCGATGGTTTGGCCATTGAAGTGCACTACAAACCGGCAGCAGCGCTTTCCGATGGTGACCAGACCTTAAATCCAGAACAATTCTATCAACTGATGCAAAAGGTGAAACAGCTTCAACAATTTATGCAACAGAACAGTTGGCGCCAATAATTAAATACAAGAAAATTCATGTACTCATTGAAAAATTAGTAGCACGTCTTAAGGAGGAAGAATGAATTTGGCAGATATTAAAAAAAAAATAGATAGTATTGATTTTCAAATTTTAAAGCTAATTAGCACCCGCATGGAATTGGGCCTTAAATCGAAAAAAATCGGAGCAGCGATCGCTGATTTTTTTAGTACTAATGTGTTGGACAAGATCAAGACTCAATCCGGAGCGTTAATTGATCCACAATTTTGTGAAAAATTATTCAATGATATTGTTCTGGAGAGCCAAAAACTTCGCGACATGAATTTCCAGTTGATCGGCTTCCAGGGTGAACATGGCGCCTATTCTGAAGTGGCGGCGCGCCAGTGGCAAGAAAAGCTGGTGCCCATACCTTGCAATGAGTTTCTTGAGGTATTTGAGGGAGTTAATAGCGGACTATTCGATTTTGGCATTGTGCCGGTGGGAAATACACTGGGCGGTGTCGTCAGCCAAGTGAATCAACTGATTCTTAACACCAATCTTTTTGTCGTTGGCGCAATTGAGCTGCCCATTCATCATTGCTTGTTAGCTTTGCCCGGCACTGATTTTCGTGAATTGCGAGTTGTTTATTCTCATAATCAGGCATTAGGGCAGTGTCATCATTTTATTTTCAGGAATAAACTGGAACCGATTCCTTACTACGATACCGCTGGTGCTGCCCGCATGCTTTCGGAAAAGGCGCTGAAAGGAACGGCGGTGATTGCCAGCAAGCTGTGCGCCGAGCTTTATGACTTGCTCATCATCAAAGAAAATATCGAAGATTTTGATCGAAACATTACCCGATTTCTGATTTTCGCTAAAGAGGCAAGCCAAAAAGAGGGCAGCAAATGTTCGATTATTTTTTCCACGGCACACAAAGCCGGCACGCTGTTTCGGGTACTGGAAGTTTTCGCAAAGCAGAATATCAATTTGACTCGAATCGAATCTATCCCCAACCAAAAAGGAAGTTACGCCTTTTTTCTCGATTTTGTGGGAGCAAAAAATGACTCAACAGTACAACAAGCATTGGCAGCAGTTAAACCATTAACTACTGATTTTAAAATTATGGGATTTTATGATGAACTGTAAGACAAGAAGAAAAAATATTTTTCAACCCCCACAACAGGCTAATCACATCTTTTGGCTTTTTTCTTTGCTATGGCTGATTTATGCCTGGCAGCCGGTGGAAAATTTCTCGCAACAAAAAAGTCAAGCGCCAGCAGTTTGGGTTAGTGAAACTGGCGACCAATGGATCATCAAAGGACCAAAAGCAGAAGTGAGCATTTTCAAAAAAAATTTGCAGATGAAGATAAAAACAACTGCAGCCGAATGGGAAATGATGCCACCGGATAGCAATGATTTTGTAATCGCAGCGGATTCGCTTCGCTTCCATCTGGGATGCAAGGATGCTCAGCGCGTCGAGTTTTCTAACTATAGCAATGGCTTTGCCACAGGAATAAAAATTGAATTAAGTCAATTTCAGCACGACAGCCTGACGTTTGATTTGGTGGTGCAATTGTTTATCACATTGGAGCGCCCTGAGGACGAATTGGTGATAGCGATAGTTCCCATTGAAAATAAGCATGTGCTGAAAACGTGCCGTTTGCCAAAGGGATTCAGCGCCAATTGGTTCGATTTTACCGTTGTGCCCTTTATGCAGGGAATGCTGCTGCCCAAGAATTGGCCGAAAGATGTCTGGTTGTACGATACTTTTTCTTATGGTCGAGGCTTGTACATGCCGTGGTGGGGACATCAACAGGGAGAATCAGCCGTGATAGTGATTCTGGTAACACCAACTGACGCTGGCTGTGATTTTTCTCATCCGGCAAACGGTCCAACTTACCTCGCTCCCAAATGGCTTCATTCGCTGGGTTCGTTTAACTATCCTCGCCAAATCCGCATGTGTTTTTTTGATAAAGCAAATTACGTTGATCTGGCAAAACGTTATCGAAAATATATTCAAGAAACCGGGCATTTCGTTTCGCTGAAGGAAAAAATCGCCCGCACGCCGCAACTGGAAAAGCTGATCGGCTCGCCCGTGCTGCACACCTCCATCCTTTATCACACGATGAAAGAATCATCTTATTATGATAAAGAGCATCCTGAAAATAATCATCAATTGACGACCTTTGCTCAGCGATTAGCCGATTTAAAACAATTGAGAAGAAAGGGCATTAAAAAACTCTATGTCCATCTTGATGGCTGGGGCTATCGCGGCTACGATAACCTGCACCCTGATTACCTGCCGCCCTGTCCCGAAGCTGGTGGCTGGGATGGCATGAGACAGTTGGTGGATGGCTGCCAAAAAATGGGTTACGTCATTGCATTACACGATCAATATCGCGATTATTACCTGGACGCAGTTTCTTTTGATTTGCGCCATACCAAAATTCTGGAAAATGGGCAGCGATATTTTGAGCAAACCTGGGCTGGCGGCAGACAATCAATTTTATGTCCGTCATTAGCGCCAGGCTTTGTGCGGCAGAATCACCAGCTTTTAATCGATCACGATATCAATGTTAACGGCTCTTATCTTGATGTATTTGCCGTTGTGCCGCCTGAAGAATGCTACAATTCTGAACATCCAGTGACACGGACGCAATGTCTGCAATTTCGCGCTCACTGTTTCACTATCATCAAACAGCTCGAGGGCATTGTCAGCTCCGAAGAGCCGGCTGATTGGGCAATTCCATATCTTGATCTGGTGCATCATGGACCTTACGCCCTGGCGCCCAATCCTGGGGCTGGGCCAGCAATGGGTATTCCTATCCCTTTATTTAATCTTGTCTATCACGACGCAATTTTGCTGCCCTGGAGTATTAGTACGGCAAAGGGAGGCTGGGGCATTCCCGATACCGACTCGGGTTTTTTGCATGGCTTGCTGAACGCCGGCATGCCGTACCTTTCCATTACTCCGGATAAAAATGAGATTAAAAAGGTAAAGCAATTGAGCATCCTGCATCAGCGAGTCGGAAAACTGGAAATGATCGATCATGAGTTGTTGGATAATTTGTTCCGAAAGCAGAGGGCGACTTTTGCCGATGGGACGACCGTAACGGTGGATTTTGATAAAAACAATTTTCTTATCGAACCCAGGTGAGGCATATCTAATATCGTCCTCATTGGAAATCTTATTATTGCATTCGAGATTGACCTGCCAAAGATCTCTTGCTCAATTATTTTACCATTGATTATATAAGTATGGTCTATTGGCCAATCACATTTGGGGAATAGCAAAAAAAAGCTGCTTCCGCTAATATCGGAAGCAGCTGCTGTAGTATTTAAA
>CAZNDR010000437.1:0-4090 GCA_964571835.1 uncultured Cytophagia bacterium
TCACTGTCCTTTGATGGTAAGTGAATGTAGTGCTATTAGCTGTTTTTTAAAAATGCTTAGCACATTTGCATTGTCGGGTGCAAATTTCTTTACTTAAAAAATTTATAGCTTATTAAAAAAGTTGTCTATATTTTATCCTTTATACTAATTTTATAATAGGAACCTTTCACAGATTTTTATTGCCGCCGACACAATGACTTCTAGTTAAAAGGCAGGGATTAAAGCCATTATTCATTCAAACCAGTGCCACCTGAATCGCTACTGAAAAACAACGACTAAAGAATCTCATCCGGCTAATCTTCATTCAGTGGCTCTTTATCCCAGGTGTTCATTGTCCTTGTTAAAAAATTATAAAGTCTTTTCATCATGAGCACAGAAAAATTTTTGCTTTCACTTGCTGGCTTTTTTGTTTATATTAGAACAAAAAGTATCTGGAATATTTATTTGGAGCTGGATAAAAATTTATTTTTTGAATTTGTTTGCCGGATAAAACAATTTGTTTGGGAAATGTGTAGCGGGGTGCCGCCGTAATTGAACTGTATCTCTCAAAATTATTAATCCAAATTTTTGGAGGATGTCATGAAAAAATTCATTATAACAGCCATCATTTTATCCCTTATTTTGGTCTTAAACCTCAATGCACAAAGTAAATATTGGGTAAAGATTGGTGGGAATTATTCTTTTCTAAAAAGTCTCTCCTATGGCGAACCCAGAGTTAATTATTTGTACGGACTTGGCAAGGATTGGAAACTTTATCGCTGGATTCAATTGAGAACTGAGATTCTGATTTCACATTCCAGTACTTTGCTGAAAGACAGATCGGTTCAATCCAGTTTTTATTATGAGAGCTTTCCTTATCTTCCAGACGAACCATGTACAATTAGGTACTTTGATATCGATATCCAATTAAGATATCTGGAAATCCCGCTTCTTTTAAAAGTGGAGAAGTCGTTGCGGCAAAATCTGAGCATTGGTTTAGAGATAGGCTATTCTTTAAAATTTCCCCCCAAAGACGCTTCTAAGAATACCGTTCTGAGAAGGATAAAATCCACTGAATTGACTGAAGAGGAGCGGCAACACTTTCGCTTTGATTATCGCATTACAAATATGAATGAAAACTACGACTATAGCGGAAGAGGATTATGTCCCAATTTTGGCATGTACGTTAATTACACGAAATTCCAGATCGGCCTGCGTTATCAGGTGGACTATGTTGATTGGATCTCAGAAATTGTCATTGGGGAAGACGTTCCATTTCATATCGTTAATTTTTCAATGGGCTATCGATTTTAAAAAAATAGTTGATGGAAAGGAGCAAACCATGAATAAAGTATTATCCATATCAACTATTGTTTTGATCAATTTGTTCTTGACAGCAATGTTGCTGCAGGGGCAAATCAATGACGGCCTTATTCCTGTGTCATGCCAGGTCGATTGGACCAATGCTGGACTGCTCTCGGGAACATCTTTTGATGCGGTCGATGTTTACATTGTCGACGACTATGGCGCTGTTGCGAATGACGGTCAGGATGATTACAGCGCGATTATAGCAGCCATCAATGCTGCTCAAGCTGCAGCCGGCCTTTCTGTTGTCTATTTTCCCGCTGGTATTTATAATGTCAATAGCACCATCAATCTGTCGAGAACTGGTTCTGAGGCAGGGTATAGTGACATTGTTCTGCAAGGAGATGGTTCAGACCAAACGATTTTGCAATTCACTGTAGGAAGTACCAATCACTGTATTAATATTTATGGCGTAGAATCGGGCAGTGAATACAATCTGACGAATATTGTCACCAAGAGTTCCATGTTGCTTGAACGACCAGATTTGTCCAATTTTAATGTGAATGACTGGATTCATCTGTGTGAGGAAAATTTTCCTTATGGAGGTAGTGAAAGTAGGTTTGTTGGTCAGATTACTCAATTAAGTGGTATTGGGGCCGGTCAAGCCACCATGAAGGATGAGGCTTCCAAAGAATACCGTCCCGAATATACTCTGTGGATCCAAAAACTCTATCCCATCATGAATGTGGGGATTGAAAACCTGAAAATTCAGCGCATGGATCAAAATTGGAGCGAAAGCGATGCGAACATTAATTTGACAATAGCAGTCAATTGCTGGATCAAGGGCGTCGAGTCAGATAATACAACCTATACCCATTTAGCTATCGATCGCTGCTCTCATCTGGAAATCAGTGGCAATTACATTCATCATGCCAGGAGCTATGGCGAATACCAGTACCCATTAGGAGTTATTGGAACTGGTTATGGCATGACTATCAGCAAAAGCTCGACGAATTGTTTAATTGTCAACAACATCTGGCACCACTTGAGACACGCCATGACAATTGGATTAGGTGCTAATTGCAATGTATTTGTCTATAATTATTCCAGTGAGCAAACATCTTATGAGCCGCAGATGTTGGGTGACATTTGTTTGCATGGACGTTATCCGTATGCCAATTTATTCGAGCAAAATATAGTCTGTCAAATTTCTGCTGATGATACACATCAAAAAAATGGTCCGTATAATGCATTTCTAAGAAATTGGGTTACCATCCCACCTATGGACCGCTTGAAATTGCACGGACCAATCTGGCTTCACGATGCACCGAACACTGCTGTTTTGGGCTGTGAGACATGGATGGGCTCTGGCGGCAATCCCATCGACGCTACGGGGAGTACAACATCATTATCTGTGGATATTTATGGCTATTTTAATGGTGCTTATCGTTCACATGTTTATATGACTGCTTACGAAAGTAGTATTCGGTTAAATTATTCGGCGTTGGGTGATGTGACATACTATTATTCATCAAGACCTGATTATCTTGATATGAGCTATACCTGGCCTTCATTAGGTCCGAATTATACAACTTCTTGTTCCCAAAGTATTCCGGCCTATAATCGATATTTTATGGGCACAAAAACATACCTAAGCGATCCCACATCAAAACCTTTAACCTATGGTGGCCCATTACCATATTCTCAAACCTGGTCTGGCAGTCATACACTTACTGGCGACATTACTGTACCATCCAACATGACCCTGACTATTCAGGAAGGCGCTACGATCAACCTCAATGGCTACTCGCTCACCTCCACTGGTGGCACAATTGTTGAGCAAAGTAATGTCACCTGGCAGCCGGAGAATGTCAAGCTTTTAACAGGGACCACGCTCAACGCCCATTACTGCTCCATCCACATCGCCTTTGCCAATGCGGTCAGTGGCCAAACCGTGAAAGTTGGCAGCGGCGCGCATACGCTAACTGGCGATGTGACCGTCCCGGCCAATATTGCTTTAATTTTTGAACCGGACGCAACAGTCAATATCGCCGCGGGTAAAAAGATAACTGTCCAGAGCGCGCTCATCGCCGAAGGCACCATTTATGATCCCATTACTTTTGATAAATCCGGCTCATCCAAATGGTGGGGCATCAAGTTCGAAGATTCCAGCGATGATAATGATTGCATTTTAAAGCACTGCACCATTCAAAATGCCAGCTACGGTGTATATTGTTACAAGGCTTCGCCAGACATTGAATACTGTGATTTCAACAATAACACCATTGGCATCTACACCTCTTACGGCACTATCAACATATTTAAAACAATGAAGTCTCTAATAATTGGACCGGCGCAAGCTTAACTAACAACAGTGACATTAACTTTTATGGCAATGAAGTGAATAACAATTCTTTTGTCAATCTGAATTGTTACGGAATTACTATTGGTCCCCAGTGTAACGACAACGCGATACATCATTGCACATCCGGCAATGGCGTCAGCCTGTACTATTCCAATCCATATTTCTTAAGAAATTCCATTTACGATAACGATGATTATGGAGTATATTGCAACGGCTCGAGTCCGCAATTTGATGGCGACCAGAGCGGTCCTGGAAATAATGTTGTTGCTTATAATGGTTCGTATGGTATTTATATTAACGCCTCTTCCCTCCCTGTACTTGGTAGAACAACATTTGAGACATCACAGAACAGCTATTATAGCAACAATACCTATGAAGCCTACTCGCTGAATCCCAGCTTGATTGGTGCTAATTATTGTTATTGGGGAGGCGGCTCTCCGC
>CAZNDR010000438.1:0-476 GCA_964571835.1 uncultured Cytophagia bacterium
AAAAATTGTGGAGTGCAGTGACTGTTTCACTGCATGAATTGACTCAGTCAATTCATGCCATAAATATTTTAAATTAACAGGCAAGCATGCTGAAATCCAAATCGGTTTTAGAAATTTAAGCATATTATTATCCTTTGAGAATTAAAGATAAGCAGGCCGGACAAAAATCGTCTCAAGTATTGAGCTAATCCACATGCGTTTTGAAAAGGCCAATCAAAAAGCCAAGGGCCCAACTCACATGGATGGCTAAAAAAATTATTGGCAAGACAAAAATGAATTTGAAGCCCTTTTTCATTGCAATAGAGAATGAAGAAAGCAACACGCCAGCCAGATATAAAAGCCAAATGCCGCCTAAAATTTTCAACGGCAGCTTCGAGAAAAAAGACAGGATTGGCAACAGCAAGGTGGCCAAAGCAAACGCTGGCGGTATCAGGTGAATTATTTTAATAGCATCGAAATGTTTTTTGATAACATTC
>CAZNDR010000438.1:486-4088 GCA_964571835.1 uncultured Cytophagia bacterium
CACTCTTAAAATGCCATAACGAAATAATTGGCGAATCAATTTTTTTATCGTTTTTCTGGGGTAATAGTAGGAGACGATTTCTGGCGTGAAAAAAATTTTATGCCCCGCCTGTCGAATTCTCCAGTTTAACTCGGCATCTTCGGAAATGAACAGCTCTTCGTCAAAGTAACCAACCTGGTCGAATAACTCTTTTTTATAAGCGGCATAAACTACTGTATCGACAAATTTTTCATTTTTAAAAAAACGATAAGGCGCGCTGGCCAATCCAAAGGGATGCCCCATGGCAAAGCCGATGGCTTTTTGTATATGATCTTCGCCGACATTAATCTGCGTACCCCCTACACACTTGACATTCTTTTTTCTCATATATTCGATATTTTTGCTGACAAAATCCTGCTTGATCACCGCATGCGCGCCCAAAATAATAACCACCTCGCCGTGCGCTTTTTTGATGCCTACGTTCAAAGAGATTGGTGTTTTTTTTCTCGGATTATCGAACAAAAAAATATTGGCCTGTGTCGAAGACAACTGAGCAATTTTTTCCCGACAGCCATCTGTTGAGCCGCCATCGACAATGATAATTTCGATCAACTGCTTAGCATAATCCTGGCTTAAAATTGAATTTATGCAGCGCTCGATAGTCCCGCTTTCGTTGAGCATGGGGATGACAATCGACACCAGGGGCAGTTTCTCATGTGCTTCTTCCAATTCAATCTCCATTTAGTGCCAATTTTGCCAGGCATTTTTCTAATCCATCAACTACGTATTCTATTTGCTTAACGGTCAATTCCGGGAACATGGGCAAAGATAACAGCCGTTCAGCATGGCGTTCAGTAACGGGAAAGTCGCCTTTTTTATAGCCCAAATTTTGATAAGCCTTTTGCAAATGAAGCGGAATAGGGTAATGTAGCCCGGTGGCGATGCCTTTTTCGCCCAACTCCTTCTGAACCTGATCTCGGTAAGCTACTTTCACCACGTACAAATGATAAACACCTCGTGACCATTCCGGCTCATTTGGGTAAACGACACCTGTTACCTGCGACAGGTATTTTTTGTACAGCGCCGCATTGTGGCGGCGTTTGTCGTTCCAGTCCGAGATATGTTTTAATTTTAGCCGAAGAATGCCGGCCTGAATAGCGTGCATCCGACCGTTGAAGCCTTCAAAGTCGTGGTAATATTTTTGACTCTGACCATGATCGCGGTACATTTTTATCTTTTGCGCCAGCGTTTCATCATTAGTGGTCACGGCGCCGCCTTCGCCGCAAGAGCCGAGATTTTTGCCCGGATAAAAGCTAAAACAGCCGGCTGATGACATGGAACCCGCTTTGCGGGCTTTGCCCTTTTTCACGTATTCAGCACCATGTGCTTGGCAGGCATCTTCAAAAACCAGCAGATCAAATTTTTTAGCTAGTTCCAGAATCGGATCCATATTGGCTGGTTGCCCGTAAAGATGAACGGGGATGATGGCTTTTAATGTATGGTTTGTTTTTTTTCGTTTTTTTATTTCTTGTTCCAGCTTGTTGACATCGATCGTGTCAGTTCGTTCATCAACATCGACAAAAACAATTTTTGCGCCTGCCTGGGAAATCGCTTCAGTGGTGGCGATAAAGGTGTTGGGCGTAGTAATAATTTCATCGCCAGTGTTAATACCCGCAGCAATCAAAGCAAACCGCAGCGCATCAGTTCCGCTATTGACGGCAACGGCGTATTTCGTCCCCACATAGGCAGCAAAATCTTCCTCAAAGCCGCTGACATTTTTTCCACCAACAAATTGAGTGGTGTCGATTGCTTGACTGATAATTTCCATAATTTCTTTTTTTAAAACACTGTGTTGTGCTTTCAAGTCCAAAAATGGAACATTCATAGTTTGTTTCTCCTTTTGCAGTTAAAAATGGAAACTTAATTTTGAAATAGCTTTTTATCGTTGAGCCAGGACAGAATCTCTCTTCGTCCCCACCTGATTTATTAAATTGCCGATCACTTCATCATTTCATCTCCATTACTTTGCTGTTATTTCTCAGCGACTTCTCGGCAGCTTCCAGCGCTTTCACCACTCTCAGACCATTATAACCGTCGGTTTTTGGCCTTTGATGGGTGCCGCAGCAATCCAGAAAGTGTTTCATTTCCATGTTCAAGGGTTCAAAATTTTTGATGTAAGGACTGACGACATCGCCGGAACGATAGCTTAATTGGAATTCACCAAAAGTTTCAGGATCTTTGTAGTCGACACCCTTGTCATAGATTTTAACCTTCTCGATATTTTCTGTGTCATCATAGACCAGCATTTTTTTGCTACCGATAATCGCCGTGCGCCGTAGTTTACTCGGCGACAGCCAGCTTACCTGGACATGGGCGATGCAGCCGCTGGCGAATTCCATGTTGATAAAAGCCACGTCAGGAATATTCTTCTGCACGTAATCTTTTCCCATGGCCGAAATGCGGATCGGTTCTGCCTCAAGCCAATGAAACAAAATAGAAAAATCATGCGGCGCCAGATCCCAAATAACGCTGACATCTTTTTGGTGCAACCCCAGATTTACGCGTGAAGTGCTAATATAATATATTTTTCCTAATTCACCGCTATCGATAATTTCTTTAATTTTCAGCACCGGCGGGCTATATTCAAAAGTATGTCCCACCATGGTGATCAAATTTTTCTCTTCAGCCAGTTGCAATAGTTTTTCGGCCTCAGCGGTGTTTTGTGTGAACGGCTTTTCGAGGAAAATATGCTTCCCCGCCTTTAAAAAATCTTGGCCAATCGGAAAATGGCTGGATACTGGCGTAGCAATCACCACTGCTTGCAAGCGATCATTGGTGAGCAGATTTCGATAATTTTTCTCAATGGCAACCGTCGGATATCTTAGTTTAATTTTTTCTAATTTGCTTTCATCTTTATCACAGGCGATTAAGCTATTGCATGATTTAATTTCATAAAGATTCCGCAATAAGTTCGGTCCCCAATAGCCCAATCCGATGACGGCTACATTCATGATTTGTTCCTTTCTGGTTTGATCTTCTGGTTCATTTAGTGTCTGGCTAATCTTTGCTTATTCAGCTCACTATAAAGTTTCAAGAGTGCTTGTGCTGACACCTGCCAATTATATTTTTCTTGCACGGCTTTTTTCCCATTCTTACCATAGTTAATTTTTGATTTGTAAATTTTAAAAACAGCATTAGCGAAATCCTGGGCAGAATTGGATTGGAAAATCTCGCCGCAGCGGCTTTCAGAAACAATTCGAGCCAATGGCTTGGCATCAGAAACTAATACCGGTTTTTCAAGATACATATAATCAAAAAGTTTGTGGGGGATAGTCGTATTTATGAAAGGATTGGCTGGCTGAGGCACCATGCAGATGGCGCTGGCCTGAATAAAAGAAGGCACAAATCTGTATTCCACCCAATCGACAAACTCTACCCAGGTTTTATAACCGCCTTCGTTGACAAAATTTTCTAAATGTTTTTTATAATTTCCGTCGCCGACAAGCAAAAGTTTGGCTTGAGGAATTTTTTGACCAATCGCGGACATCGCTTGTATAGGAGTTTCTAATCCTCTTTCACGACTTAACGATCCAGTATAAAGTATTAAATAGTAATTTTGGTAT
>CAZNDR010000439.1:0-4086 GCA_964571835.1 uncultured Cytophagia bacterium
GCATGTTAGGTCTTTGCCTGTGCATGTTTGTTTGCATTTGCCTTCAACAACAACGTCTTGGTTTGAGTTGCAGCATGCGTGTGTTCCGTCGCAGCTTCCTTTGCCGTCGTAGTATTATCCAGAGTCGTCTCCGCTGCAGCGATTAAACGTTAGCGCTCATCAAAAGAATTTATTATCGTCGACCTCTATAGGCACAAATTTTCTATGTTAATTCACAAGCGAGTTAATTTACAGCCGATAAATGTCTTCATATTTCCTTTTTGTCAATCATCATGCAATCCCTGATTTAACATGCCTTGCACAAGCGGGACAAAACAACACACTTTTTTCATCGATATCTTCCACATAGGTCGAGCTGTTCATGACGCAAGCCTGGTTATGGCAATGATACAAACCGAAAGTATGACCTAATTCGTGAGTAGCTTCTTTTAGCAGCCGTTCCATTAGTAAATGACTATCTGGCGCACCTCCATAAAATTCATTTCTTAATCGATGGATCGAGACAATGGCGCCAATTCCCTGTAATTGGGCCTCACCAAAAACAAAAGTCAAAATTGGGATAAACAGATCAACACGACAGACGCCCAAAATCCGCGCTGCATCCGGCTGGGGATTACTAATCAATTGTCTCAACAAATAGGAGGAATTGTACTGATTTCGAAGCGGATCAAAAACAGTGTCGAGGTTGATTGGTTGGTTTTTGATCTGGGTTGGCATACCAAAAGCGTTGGAGAGGTAAAGACGCAAGGAAGTTAACAGGTGAGAATTATAAAATTCTATGGGCACAATATAAATATGTTTATCAGTCACATCTATTTGCTTAGATTGTATTTTCTTATCTTATTGTAAAGAGTCGTGCGGTCAATTTTGAGAATTTCAGAGGCTTGGGAAATATTCCATCGAGTGCGATTGAGCACGCGTTCGATATGATTTTTTTCTAATTCCTCCAAGCTGTCCCCGTATTGTGGCTGTTTGCCGCCGGTTTTAAAAGGAAAAGATAAGTCTCCCGGTCCGACTTTGGTATTCTCGCAGACCACGATCGCCCGCTCAATGACATTGCGTAGTTCACGCACATTACCAGGCCAATTGTAATTTATCAACATTTCCATTGCTTCGGCAGAAATATCTTTGATCGCTTTGGTCATGGAATGGGTATATTTATTGAAGAAATACCGCGCCAGCAATGGAATATCTTCTTTGCGATCGCGAAGTGGAGGGATATCAATAGTAACGACATGGAGGCGGAAATAGAGGTCTTCTCTAAACAAACCCTCTTTCACTGCAGTTTCTAAATCTCGATTGGTGGCACTAATGACCCGAAAATCGACTTCAATGGATTTTTCACTGCCTAAGCGGCTGAAATGTTTGGTATCCAAAACTCTCAACAAATCCATCTGCATCTTCATACTAATGTTGCCAATTTCATCAAAAAAAATTGTACCATTATTGGCCCGTTCTAATTTGCCGATGCGTAATCGGTCGGCGCCGGTGAATGCTCCTTTTTCATGACCGAACAGCTCACTTTCCAGCAAGGTCTCGGTAAAAGCGCCACAGTTGAGAGAAATAATGGGAGCGTATCTTCGTGCGCTATTGCTATGAATGGCACGAGCGATTAGTTCTTTGCCCGTGCCACTTTCTCCACGAATCATGACCGTCGAATCGGTATTGGCAACCGAAGCCACCATTTTCAAAACCTTTCGAATTTGCGGTGATGTCCCCACAATATCATCAGCACTAATCAGGTCTTCTATTTTTTGCCGCAATTGAATATTTTCTTTGGCCAAGCGACGTTTTTCAATGGCGTTACGAATCATGTGAGTGAGATTATCCGGATCGATAGGTTTGGAAATGTATTCAAAAGCACCATCTTTGATTGCTTGCACAGCGGTATCCACTGAAGCATAAGCGGTGATGATGATAACGATGATGTTTTTATCAATACTCTGCAAGTGACGATTGAACTCAATTCCGTCCATGCCGGGCATTTTGATATCCAGAAGGACAATATCCCAGCTTTTCTGACTGAATTTTTTTAGCGCCGAATTAGCATCCTCAGCCGTGTCCACGTTGAAGCCATCAGTCTTGAACCATTTATAGAGAGAATCACGAACTGAAAATTCATCATCCACGATGAGAATATTAATATCACGATTGTCCATTATTTTCTTATCCTAAATAGATTAGTAAAAATTGGTTAAGTCAATCTTCATTTTTAAAAAAGGTTTTTCCCTCACGCCTGGCAAACTGGTGAAAGCTAAACCAAGCGTTCGTTTTAATTTTTTAAAGAAAAAACGAATTCCCATTAAACGAAACATCAATTCGGCATGGCATCTACATTGATGGGTAAATTGATAATAAAAGTTGTACCTTTGTTTTCCTGGGATTGTACGTCAACCGTGCCGCCATGGCGTTCTAAAATTCCATAAACGACCGCTAATCCCAGGCCAGTATTTTTTTCATGATCCTTGGTCGAATAAAAAGGCTCAAAAATATGCGGCAAAACTTCCTTTGGTATGCCGACACCAGTATCAGATATTTTTAGGCGAAACTTCTTTTCTGCTTCGATACGTTGCAGCGAGACTCGCAACTCACCGTCTTTATCGGGTGAAGCTTCGATCGCATTGATTAGCAAAGCAATCATCATTTGTTGTATCGCCGCGCTGTCACAAAACATATAAGTATCGCTTTCAGTGAAATCTTTGATTAGCCGCATATTTTTCATCTCAAGACTATGTTGGACCAATTCGATGCTCTTATCCACTATCAATTTCAAATCATGTCTGGATTTGTCACCGAACGATTTTTTCGTGAACAGCAAGAGATTTTTGACAATATCACCACATCTTTTCGATTCATCACGGATTATTTTCAAATTTTCAATTGAATCTTTGATAGAATCCGGCGCTACATTATTCTGGAGATTTTTGATGGACAGCTTAGCATAGGTAAGAATTCCTGATAAGGGATTGTTGATCTCATGAGCGACCACGGCAGCTAATTTTCCCATGGAAGCCATCTTTTCGGCCAGAATAAGCTGGTTTTGGGCACGCTTTAGCTCTTCGGTTTTTTCTTTGACTTTTTCTTCCAGTTTATTGGACCAATTCTGCAATTCATCTTTCGCCTGCTTAAGGTTTTTGATCATCTTATTAAATGATCTGGCTAAGTCGCCTAATTCATCTTTAGCATCGATGTCTAAAGTATAATCAAGATTCAAGTCAGCCACTTGATGAGTGCCTGAGATAAGCTTGGAAATTGGCTGCTGAATTTGCTGGCGAATAACTCTTCCCAGTACGATAGTTGTCAAAATTATTATCAGGCCGGAAAAAATGAGAGTTTTAGTGCGCGTAGCCATGGCGTTCTTATCGAGTTCTTCCAAAGAAATAGTAATGTCAAGCAGCCCCAATAATTTTTCGTGCTGCTTGTGGATATGACAAGCGGCATTGTAGCAGTCAGGCTCATTTTCAATCGGATTAATTAATCCCAAGATGCGTTCATTTTTTTCAGAAAGGCGTTCTCGAAATCTATTCTCTTTGGGAATAGTGCCTTTGGCTTGGTCGCTCGCATGACAAAAAATACATTGCTCGGCATTGATGTCGACGGTAGTGTACAGCTCAGCGGCATTGTCAGAAAATTCAATTCTCCCTTTCTTGTTATAAATTTGAATCCCTTCGATGTACTGTTCTTGGCCAATATTGTCAATAATGATAGCCAAATCTTCGCGCTGGTTTTTTAACATCGCCGTGCGCGTGGATCGTTTGATCAAATTACTCGCCTGAATGGCATTATCCCGAATGTTGCTTTCAATCTGATAGGTGAAATAATTGATATTAATGTAGATTATAATGACAAAGACAAGAATGAGAAGGATGGAAACCAGAATAAATAGTCTTAAACTTATGCCACGAAATGATTGTAATATTCTCTTCATACTATTTCCGCAACTGATCAGTTTGCTGGAGAGAATATAAGAATCATTAATTAAGAAGTCAATGCTTTTTTTAATAAGCGTGCTAATTGCCTGCTTCTGTCAAGGAGGGCAAACCTGACGATTTTTTGGCTCTGCTGTAATAATAATTATCGAAAATG
>CAZNDR010000440.1:0-4069 GCA_964571835.1 uncultured Cytophagia bacterium
TCCTCAGTTATCGGCTGAATCGAGTCCCAGACCATTTCGCTGGCAAGCATGATGCCGGCGCTGCTGGCTAAAAGAATCGCCTCTGTTTCTGTGTCAGTCTTAAATGGAGATTGCGCGAATATTTCAGCAGCAAGAAAAAGTACTAACCATTCATTAAGCAGTGAAAGCAATAGTTTATTTTTCATTTTTATTGACGAATTACCTCATTACCCTTCAAAATAATAGAACGCATCGATCAAATCCAGATAAGCACCATCAAAGCCAGTCTCAATAATTTTTTTGAGATAAGAATTATTATTACCATAAATGATGTCCTGCCACCCTTTCATCCAATATTTCACTTTGTAATTTCCCTCCCAGTCAGGATTTTCTTCTACTAGCCAGTAGGGTGGATTGTTTGACCAGCCATTTTTCCAGTAATAACGATAATCTTCCGCTTCACCGATACTCATATAAGCAATCACTAATCGTGCGCCGCCATTTTTCTTGATTTTTAATGAGGCAACATCTTCCTGGCTCAAAATTTCATGGTCTTCAAAAAACAAATCGATGACAACAAGATCATAATTTGTATTTTTTATGGCGCTTAAAAAATCTGCTTTCGAGGCAAAAGCACCTGTATTAATCAGGCAAATAAAATTTTTCGCCTCACCCAATGAATTAATATGTGCAGAATTTTCATGAAAGGGCTGACGTGGATATGATGGAATATTGTTCAACTCTCGAAAATCAGCGGCAAAAGAAATGAATCCCAAATTATCGTTTTTCAGGTAGGAATCTGACATGAATGCCTGATCTTGGCAATAATCAATCACCAAAACCTGTTTATGATGGGCATGGGCAAGATTCAAAAAAGAAAGCATGACAGCTTGTTCATCTGCTGGCGTCGGCTCATTATCATTGATGTAACCATAAAACAGGTCTTCTCTGCCCACACCATCAATTGCGTTTAGGTATTGCTGAGCCGGTTCGCCGTTGCTTGCACTATTTGTTGTCAGCAATTCATGGCCGTTTTGAGGAATGATCAAAAAATCTGAACTAAAACCTTTGGCGTAAGCACTTAGCTGCTGAACGAAATCACGCATGTCCTGCCGAAAATCTCGAGCCTGTTCTGGATTGGTAGTTTTATCGTGGCAGCCTGAGCCAAAAACTGAAACAAAGCCAATGATGGCCGAAAGGCGGAGGCCGCTCCAAAATACCTCTATTACCTTGCTGTTAATCCAAATTTTCATTTTGTGATTTTAGAGCTAATAAATCCAATTTGAATGTTTTAATCAGTTTGCTATCTAAAAATGACGTTGGCAGCCATCTTTTTAAAAACGGCAAAACAAAACTTCCTTTGCCCAGTCGTATCACTTTTTTCGGATTTTCTTTTATTAATTCCTGAACCAATTTTCTGGCGAAGGTAGCTGTGGCGGTGGGATTTTGTTGGGAATAATCTGCCCGGGCGTAGATTGCATCCTGAATAGCGGAATAACGTGAATCGGGTTTGACGTTTTGAGCGGCTTTTAATTTTGAGGTCTCGCCGAGATTTGATTTGATGGCGCCAGGTTGCACTAAAATAACTTTGATATTAAAGGGCGCTAATTCCATTCGCAAGGCTTCAGTCAATGAATGCAAAGCTGCCTTGGAGGAACAATACGCCCCGGCAAACGGTGTGGTCAAAATTCCGGACACGCTGCCGATATTGACAATTTTGCCGCTCTTTTGTTGAAGCATAAAGGGGACAACTTTTTGTATCAGGTTCATGCCGGCAAAGACATTGGTTTCATATTGAAGCCGTAATTCGGGCAAAAGCATTTCTGCCAGAGGACCAATGGAAGAATAGCCAGCATTATTAATCAGCATGTCAATTGAACCGTGCCTTTCGAGTATCCGGGCAACCACCTGCTCGATATTTTTATCGTTGGTTACATCAAGCTTCACGGTGTGAATGCCCGCCGATGCTAATTTCGATAGCGCATCCACGTTTCGTGCGGTAGCATAAACTTCAAAATTTTGGCAGAAGCATTCTTGTGCCAAAGCATAACCGATGCCGCTGGAACAGCCCGTAATCAAAACAGAAGGTTTGGCTTTGCTCATCTTCTTTCATCACCGATTTTGTCAGATTTTATTGGCCATTTACAATTTAGCTCATTTTAGTCAATTCAAATTTTAGCTCATTTTAGTCAATTCAAATTTTAGCTCATTTTAGTCAATTCAAATTTTAGCTCATTTTGACCATAAAACTCAGAGACCCAAGAATCAAAAATTGTCTCCATCAATCAAGCCGCCCAATTTTCCCAATACAGAGCCTTCACCTTTTCGGCTGCCGCCAATGCTAGGCGCATGGGCGATAATGCGGTCAGCCATTCTGGAAAAAGGCAAGCTTTGCAGAAATACGATTCCGCTGCCCTGTAAGGTTGCTAAAAACAGACCTTCGCCGCCAAAGAACATGGATTTCAAGCCGCCGACTAATTCAATATTATAATCGAGCCCAGATGAGAAAGCAGCCAGACAACCGGTATCGACGCGGATAATCTCGTCATTCAGTTGCTTTTTCACCACCGTGCCGCCGACATGAATGAAAGCCAAACCATCGCCGCGCAAGCGCTGAAGGATGAAACCTTCGCCACCAAAAAAGCCAGTGCCCAACCGTTTCGTAAACGCAATGCTCAATTCGGTGCCATAAGCAGCGCAGAGGAACGCATCTTTCTGACACAGCAGCTCACCGTTTAGCTGGGCCAAATTAATGGGAATAATTTTCCCCGGGTACGGTGCGGCAAAAGCAACCCGCCGCTTGCCGGGGTGATGATTGGTGAAATGAGTTATAAAAATGGATTCGCCGGTCAGGACACGCTTGCCAACATTAAGCAGAGTATCAAATAAGCCGGTACTCGGCTTGGAGCCGTCGCCCATTTTTGCTTCAAAGCTAATGCCATCGTCCATATAGTTCATGGCACCGGCCTCGGCAATCACCGTTTCGTGCTGATCCAGTTCAATTTCGACAATTTGCATATCATCGCCGAAAATTTCATATTCCACTTCATGTGCTTTCATCTGTTGCTTCCAAAAATTACAATTCACTTTTGCTGATTCACAAATACTAAAAAAGGTAATTTACTTACTGAGTATATCACATAATGCCGCGAAGACGTTGGTCGACCTCTTGAGGTGTCGCTGCTTCAAAGAAAAGTTCCAATGCTTCTCGAAGATTGTCTCGAGCTTCTTCAATACTACTCCCTTGGCTCGCAATATCCAATTCCGGGCATAAAGACACATAGCCATCACCTTCAGCTTCAATAATTGCTGTAAGTTTCATTGATTCCCCCTGTTTCACCGAATCTACTCTTCAAATAATATTAACACGGATTTTTCCATTTCCCAATCAATGTCGGTGTTGGTCGTATTCCAGTCGGCTGTTTTTGGGACAATAGCGATAGACTGGAATTGGACATGTTTGACTTGGGCTTTTGGGTTGTCATCCAGAAACTTTTGTATTTCACGTTCCAAAAATTCGCTTGCCGAGAAGCTCCTAATTTTAATTCCTGCCCGCGTTGCCTGAAAATTTTCATCAGCTCACACAGAGAATATCTTGATTTTCATTCGCCAATTCCCTCGTCTTATATTTAGCGACTCAGGCTGTGCGGCTGGCAAGCAAGCGTGGAACCACCATATAGCTTTGGAAAAAAGCATGGCGGGTTTCAATCAACTGCATGCTTGGTTAGCTATTGAAATGCTATGAATTGATTATTTTTTTTCAGGGATAAGCTTAAATATTTCTTCGCTGGTAATTGTTTTTGTGTATCCTTTTTCAGCCAGGCCCTGAATTAATTTCTCATCATTAGTCCACAAAGGTATATTTAATTCAAGGCTCAAGGCCAAATAAGCTGTGTCCTTGGGATCGATATCAACGCATAGTGACAAAGCTTTTTTATAATTTTCCTTGGAAACTGCAAATTTGGGGATTGCTGTAATTTCAGAGAACAATTCTCTCACAAAAAACCTGAATTCTTTTCCTCGCTTTGTTTTTTTTATAATCCTATCTTCATATTTGGAAATCTCTGTAAATATAAAATCTGGAACATAA
>CAZNDR010000441.1:0-4066 GCA_964571835.1 uncultured Cytophagia bacterium
CTTAAAGATTTTTTCTTTAGCCCAAAATTCAAGTATTCTCTTTTCAGCTTCTTTTATCTTATCCTGATTTTTTAGCTGAGACAATTCTCTCTGAGTATCTTCCAATTTCTTTTGGGTATTTTCCAAAACCCCATAATATTCTGCGGGACTCTCAGCATTTTTTTGTTCTTCTCTCAGCTCACTCAATTTTTTCACTTTTATCTCTTCAGGATTTCCTTTCTTTTTTATAATTGCTCTTATTATAAAGAAAATTATTATCAAAAGAATAAGTCCACAGAGCACATATACAATTATCTTAAATAATTTATTTCCTTCTCCAAAAATCTTGTCAAAAATAGAAAGTCCAGTGACTTTGGAGGTTTCTTTTTGCTCTTCTGTTAGTGTTGCTAGAGGAAGACTGTTATTTGTAGCATTTTCTGCAGGTTGTGTGGTATTTGTTGAAAGATTCTCCAGGTTAGTTGATGGAGTCTCTATTATTTTAAATCCTTTAGGAACAACTTCCACATAAACATCTTCTCCCATTATTTGATTTTTCAATTCTGTAGAAGCAACTCTGCTTCCATCCTGCAAATATAAATACCAGAAGGGAGACTCAAGCCATTATTATCTATGGCGTTCCATTTTAGCACATAGTATCCTGCTGGCTTAGTTTCAGCAAGCAAAGTATTGGTGACTTGTCCCTTTAAATTATAAATCAACATTTTTATAGAACAGTCTTTTGCTAATTGATACTCTATCGCGGTTTCTGCATTAAATGGATTTGGGACATTCTGTTTCAATGCGAATTCGAGAGGAACATTCGTTGTCTTTTTTTCTTCATAAGTAGACAGAAAAGAATAATTGGCAGTTATTTCCACATCCTCCGTCATAAAAACTGTTTTTGAACATGAGGTATCATTGACGTTGCCATCCCAATTGAGAAATTGGTAACCTTTGTTGGCTACACTCTGAATTGCGACACTTTCATTATAATTATAATCTGAGTAATTTGGATTCAGCAAAACATTACCGGCTTTTTCTGGATTAATAATAACTGCTAAATGGCATCCTGTAATGTTAACGATTAAGCTATCAGACCAATCAGATATTATCGTTGTGTCTGCCGTACAACGCGCTCGCGCTCGCATACTATAACTACCGTTTTTATGATAGCAATGAATAGCTGTTGAATCAATCCACCTAGACTGGTTTCTGTCTCCCCAATCAAATTGATATTTGATTTCATGATGAAGATTGCTAACAGCGCCCCTTGCATAATATTTCAATTCTTGATTACGAAATCCTTTGACTGGGCCATTCGGCTTATTGGGCAAGGTTAGCGTCTCAGCAATTTTAAGATAATTCGCCGTCACTCTTTTGCTGCCATCCATGATCAGAATGCCCGGCAGGTAGTTGCCTTGCAGGTCGCCGCTCCAATAATCAAATTTATAGCCAAGCGACGAGGCTGCTGATAATTTTACTGTATCCAAATAGGCATATTCTGCTTTATCAGGCACTATGCTTACTTTGCCGGCGCCAGCGGGTACTAAAACAATAAAAAGTTTCAATCCGTAAGCGATAATTTGAGCTGGTTCAGACCAGGCAGATTCAACTTCAGGATGGACTTGACAACGCGCTCGCGCCTTGACAAAGACCCTATCGCTAATATTAAATATTTTTTCTCTGCCACTGTCTCCCCAGGCGGAAAAAGTACTATCTCCCCAGTCGAATTGGAATTCGAGCCTATGTCCTAAATTGCTTATTGCTCCAGTGGCTTTAAAGTAACTCTTCTGACCGATGATTGCGCTATCTGCAGTGACAATAATCGTCGGCGCTTGAATGGTCTCTAAAATCGGGCTAAAATGAGCACTGAGATTTTTGTGATGATCCATAATTATGAATAACTCAGGTTGATAGCTTATAGTATCTCCGCTCCAATTAGCAAACTCATAGTCATTATTGCCCACAGCAGTTAATTTGACAGTGTCTAGAAAAATATATTCATATTTTTCCGGTACCTTGAATACGCTACCACCATCGGCTGGCTCTGTCGAAACCGTTAAGATCAATCCTTGCACCGAAATTGCCAAACTCTCAGACCAATCTGAATAAATCATATTGCCATAAGCCTGACCTCTTGCTCTTGCTCTTGCTTTTATTTGATAGGTTCCATTAGTGCTAAACATGTGGTTTTGTATGTTTCCTCCCCAATCCGATAAAAAACCGTCCGCCCAGTCAAACTGGTATTCAATGGCAGAGCAATTGGCAACGTCAACATTTTTCACGCTAAAAATTAAATTTTGCCCAAGATAACCATTTATAGGACCAGCTGGTATTTCAGGTGTGCCAACTACAAAATCAGAATCAAGAGGTTCAACCAGAATTGTTTGATTGGCTGCAACATGGTTTCTCGAAACGACTATGCCATCAAGAAATTTGACCACTATATCAACCGTTTGATTTTCCCCTAAGCCAAAGTGCAACACTGGGTCATCTTGTCCTAAATACCCATTATTACTTCGCGCCTCGCGCATTCCGAGCAGCTTATTTTGAGATTGACCAGCAGGATATAAATAAACTTTTGCTCCAAATGCTCCTGCTTGTCCCAATCTGCTGAGCAATTTGACTTTTAGCCAATTCCCGCTATTCAGATTATTTCGGATAAGAAAATTTTGGGAACGTTTGCAGCCATAAGCAAAGTCCAAATCGCCATCATTGTCAATATCAGCAAAACCAATCGCCCGCGGATCATTCACACCAACTGCCGGTATAGCTGGACCTGCGGCGAAATTTCCCTCACCATCATTAATATAGCATACAGTGCCACCAGCAAAAACGAGATCTAGATCGCCGTCGTTATCCAAATCTGCAAAATCACCCATGTAGCTATCCAATTGAGCAAAGCTAAAACGAAACGCAAAACTACCGTCGCCATTATTGATATAAAGATGACCGTAGTAGCCATCGCCATCGCCGACCATCACCAAATCCAAAAAGCCGTCATTATTGACATCTCCCATGGTTATCCCTTCTCTGCCCAAATGGGTAATCCCAATAGCCGCCGGCTCGATCAGAGTAAAATTTCCCGTGCCATCATTTTGAAGAATATTTACCGGCCCTGTCCGATTTGCTCCAATAATGTCTACATCACCATCATTATCATAATCGGTGTCAGTAGCGCCCTGACCTACCGGGGCAAAAAAAAGCGCTCCTGAATCGATTGCTGTAAAGGACATATTCCCGTTGTTGCGGTACAGCTCATTAGTTTCGCCGGGCGGATCTTCAGAACCTGAATAATTCGTGACTCCAAAAATATCCAGATCGCCATCGTTATCCATATCAAAAGCTAACACCGCCCGCGTTGGCCAGCTACGATTGGGGATACCTGAAGTATTGGTTACATCCGCAAAATAGCCCCGCCCATCATTCAAATAAATATTATTTTGAGCGGTGGCAAAAGCACAGGGATCAGAGGTACCGTTGATCAAATCGTAATCACCATCATTGTCTAAATCGGCAAAACACACCCCATGAGATCCGCCATCAATGTCAGCAACGCCACGCAGGGAGGCTTCGTTGCTGAAGGTCGAACCATCATTATTGATAAAAAAAAGATCAGTTACTGGGTCTATAAACCGCATGGTAATATATAAATCTGGCAAACCATCATTATTTGCATCACAAAAAGCGACAGCATGTCCACCAGTTTTTCCTTCTCCCAATGGTCCGCTGGTGCCGGCCTGCAACGTGATATCAGTAAAGCTCAAGCTGTTTGTGTACCGCCACGCCACGCTGGGATTTGAAGGTAAATTATCCTTATCGAGAATGCCCATCTCTGGTTCGCCAGGCAAAGAAAGCGCCGGCTGTTCATTCTGGGCCAAATTGTTCTCAGGAAAAGCTATAAGGCAGAGCACAGCCAACATCATTAAAGTTGCACCAATTCTGACCATTTTCTTGATTTCCATTTATCCTTTCAATCTCTGTTTCGGCTATAAATTTATCGTGTGCACTTTTTTTTCATCAAATATTGCTTTCTATCTTAAAACTATCAGTCGCTTTGTCTTCTTAAAATTACCCGCCTCAATTC
>CAZNDR010000442.1:0-4055 GCA_964571835.1 uncultured Cytophagia bacterium
AAACAAGATTAACAAAGCCTCACGCCAAGCCACAAAGGTCGTCAAGAAAAGATAGCATAAAAACTTTGCGTGCTTTGCGGCTTGGCGTGAAATTTTATTTTGATTGCAGCAGTTTTATAGCTACGTTTTTATTATCTCAAACTGCGCGGTGAAATGCCTCAATAACGGCGCCTCGTAGGTAAAGCGAAATCCCGTTAATGAATCTCTGTTTTTAAAAACTTCTTCAATGACTTCCAATACATAATCAAAATGGCTTTGCGTGTAAACACGGCGAGGAAAAGCTAAACGCACTAATTCCAAATTTGGCGGAAAGTAGGTTCCCGTTTTCCGGTCGGTCTTGCCGAACATAATGCCTCCGATTTCGCACGACCGAACCCCGCCGACACGATAGAGCTCCACAGCAATCGCCTGTCCCGGGAATCGATCAACCGGGATGTGCGGAGCAAAAGCTTTGGCATCAAGATAAATAGCGTGTCCGCCGGGCGGTTTCAAATACGGCACGCCAAGTTTGTCCAGCCATTCACCCATGTATTCGACTGTTCGGATGCGGTAATGAAGATAATCCTCATCCAGCACTTCATCCAATCCTTGAGCAATAGCCTCCAGATCACGGCCAGCTAATCCGCCGTAAGTGGGAAAGCCTTCAGTAACGATGAGCACATTGCGACATTTGAGCGCAAGTTCATCATCGTTCATGGCCAAAAAGCCACCGATGTTAACCAGAGCATCCTTTTTGGCGCTCATAGTGCAACCATCGGCATAAGAAAAAATTTCCCGAGCAATATCAAAACAGGATTTGCTGGCATAATTCGTCTCGCGAATTTTGATAAAATAGGAATTTTCGGCAAAACGGCAGGCATCCAAAAAAAGCGGGATACCATACTTTTGACAAACCTGTTTGGTCGCTTTGATGTTTTCCAACGAAACCGGTTGCCCGCCGCCGGAATTGTTGGTAATGGTCAACATGCACAGGGGAATATTTTCAGCGCCCTTTTCCTTGATAAAATTCTCCAGGCTTTCCAGATCGATATTTCCTTTAAACGGAAAAAGCGACTTGGGATCTTTTCCTTCGTCGATGACCAAATCGACCGCTTCGGCATGTTTGTATTCGATATTCGCGCGGGTGGTATCGAAATGGGTGTTGGAAGGAATGTACTTACCTTTCTTTGCCAAAATTTCAAACAGAATTCTTTCCGCGGCTCTTCCTTGGTGCGTGGGGATTATATGTTTGAATTGGGTCAGTTGATACACTTTTTCCTGAAACGTATAAAAACTTCTGGCGCCAGCATAGGATTCATCTCCCCGCATCATGCCGGCCCATTGTTTGTCGCTCATGGCAGCGGTGCCGCTGTCGGTTAGCAAATCGATGATAATGTCATCAGCATCAATTTTAAATAAATTGTAGCCAGCTTTTTTAATTATTTCCTCCCGCTGCTCGCGCGTGGTCATTTTTATCGCTTCGACCATTTTAATGCGAAAGGGCTCGATGATGGTTTTCATTAATTTCCCAACCTTCTTTTTTCAACTTTTTAGCGCAGCTGTTGATTAAACTTCAGCAAAATAATTTTCTAAATTTTTCGCACAGCAGGCGCTCAATGTTTATTAGTGTTTCAAAAAGTGTTTTTTGTTGATATATTTTGGTATTTGCGCATCGGTAAATTGGTTAATTCTTAACCCAATGCCCCTCTTTCTCACGATTTGTTTGAGCTTTTTCATAGCAGAGGGTTCTCATAAAATAGCCTGCGGGAGTAGTTATGCTAATGTCAAGTCGTCTTGAACTGGTCGCCAGTAACCCTCGTAATCCCCGGCATTATGAGTGTCCCAGAAATCCGAAGCTTCCTCAAAACAAAAAAAGTGTTCTGGGATTGGATCAATTTTTCTTTTTGGCATAACGTCTTCTCTATTTCTTCGCCAAGTGTTAGGAACTGCCAACATCTTAAATAGCCTGTAGTCGAATCAAATTGTTAAATGGACAAATGGCAGAAAAATGCCATTAAAAGATAAACCAATAATGGGAAAATGTCAAGCTGAATTTTGATAGATCAGCGTTTGGTTTCGAGCATGCAGTGAACAAATCAAAGAGTCAAGCTATTTTTTCGTTTTGAGCCAATCTATGGCTGGCTCACAACTGCTTCCCTCGGCTACAGGTTAACTCGCTGGGGAGTTAATGTACAAGAAAATTAAGTAATGGATATTTGTTTTGAGTTGTCTGATCGATTTAATGCCTTGACAATTTATTTTATCTTTTGTATATTCAAAGCGACAATTTTAAAAATCTTATTTTATCGCCAATCTAATTTGCATTTTTTTGTTAGAAGTTTTAGGTATCGAAAATTGGTAATTGAAATTTATCCGTCCGCAGTCGGACAGGTTTTGCTATCTGGCCAATTGAAACTTGGAATCTTCACCGATGTTTCGGTACGCTATGGCTACCCAATAAATGGAGAATTGCTAAATGGGCATGTTTCAAATCCCAGTTAAAATAATCAACCCAGCAGATCACCAGCTTTTTTTTGAAGAGAACTTTTGGGTCGATACTGGTGCCTTGTACAGTTTTGTCCCCGAAGAGAAACTGCAAGCCATCGGCATTGAGCCATTACATAGCCGAGAATTGATCTTGGCTGATGGACGGCGTGATCGGCGTCTGTTGGGCGAAGCCTTGTTTTATATTGCCGAGCTGAACGAAAGACTCACCTGTCCGGTTATTTTTGCACCAAAAGGATCGCTTTTTCTTCTTGGGGCAACAGCCTTGGAGAACTTTGGTGTCGATGTCGATTCTGCCGCCAAAAAATTGAAGCCAATTTTGGGAATCATCGGCGGTTTTATTGGTTCAAAATCATACCCCTTAGCTTAATAAATTATCTTCCAGTGCACACATAAAAGCTTCTGCCGTCAGCCAACGGAGTCAAGAAATTGTTAATCCGATTCATATTTACCTTATCAATAATGGCAAACTATTAATATGAATGACTAGTTGAAAATCAAACACTGAAAATTAAGGATTTAGAAAACCGAACATCACTGCTTTCGGGATTTGGTGATGGCCTAAATACGTTAAATATAAGCTTACCTTAATTTCAACTGGTCATTCGTATTATTAATATGAATGACCAGTCAAAAAGTTGATTGGGCTAAAGCCCACGTGATTTGGGATTTCATAAATTTCTCCGCCATATATGGCAGAGCTATTCATGAAAATTGTATAGCTCCGTTCCTCAGAATGGAGATCTCATAATTTCCCCACATTTTTTTTGGCTTTAGCCTTTCATTTCATTTGGTTTTTTTCAACTGGTCATTCATATTATCGGATGTATCTACTTTCTAAGGCGAAGCTTTTTGTGATTGTCTTTATTTTCTCTGTTAGCATTTTTTTTCTTAAAATGCGACGCACCCCACCGGTGCGTCGCATAGCTCACACTGCCCAAATTTTTAGTTTCTTTCGCTGTTCGAGTGTGAAAAAATCCTCTTCTTCCACAAAAAGAAAATAGCTGGATAAATCAGCAATTCCATCAGCACCGAGGTAGTGATGCCGCTGACCATGGGTGCGGCGATACGTTTCATCACATCCGAGCCGGTGCCGGTGCTCCACATAATAGGAAACAAGCCGATGAGCGTCGTGCTCATGGTCATAAATTTGGGTCTAATTCTTTTGGCCGCGCCATAATGGATAGCCGCCTTTAAATCTTCCACACCTTTCATGCGACCTTCTTTCTGCCACTGATTAAACGCCAGATCTAATTACAACAGCATCACAATGCCGGTTCGGCATCCAAACCGGCTAAAGCAATTATTCCTACCCATACGGCATTGCTGATGTGGTAGCCAAGTAGATACAGCAGCCAAACTGCTCCCACCAGAGAAAATGGTACCGCCAGCAAGACAATGACAGTTTTGATGGTCGACTTGGTATTAAAATAGATCAACAGGAAGACCAGAAAAATAGTTAGGGGCACAATTAATTGTAGTCGTTTTTTCAATCGTTCAATGTGCTCGTAAGGCATTCCCACGCAAAGCGTGGGAACGAGATACGGGGATGAGATACGATTCAATGCCTC
>CAZNDR010000443.1:0-4052 GCA_964571835.1 uncultured Cytophagia bacterium
GGTTAAAAAATTATCAAGTGCTGTCAAATCGATTCGCTTAGGAATTTCTCCTGCTTGCAAGACCGCTTTAATCTCCGAGCCAAAAATCAATCTCTTTTTATCAAAAAAATAATACAGCGGTTTGATGCCAAGACGATCTCGCGCCAGAAAAAGCTCCTGCTTTCGATTATCCCAAATTGCGAAGGCAAACATACCATTCAAACGGTGGACACATTTTTGGCCAAATTCTTCATACGCATGAACAATCGTCTCCGTGTCAGTGTGCGTAGTAAATAAGTGCCCTTGTGCCTCCAATTCCTGACGTATGGACTTGTGATTATAAATTTCACCGTTAAACACTATCCAGATCGAACCATCCTCATTGGAAATCGGCTGCTTACCGGTAACCAAGTCAATAATGCTGAGCCGTCTCATTCCTAGCCCGACATTTTGATGGATATAAAATCCTTCATCATCCGGGCCACGATGAGTGATTACCTCGCACATTTTTTTAATTACTGGCAATTCTACTTGCTTGTCAACATCACTATTGACTATGCCGCAGATTCCGCACATCTATATTTTCTCCGATCCGACAAGTTTTTGTTGAGCTAAAAAATCATAACATTCTTTTAATTTATTCACATAAATTTCATAGCTATATTTTTCATCGGCTAAAGCTGTGGCATTTTTGACAATTCTTTTTTTCAAATTGGCATCGTCCAGTATTTTTAGAAGACCTGCTGAAAATGAGCGTGCATTGCATTCCGTGAGCACTGCTACTTGATCATTTAAAACCTGGCGATGTGTGGTATGATTTGTCGCCACAATCGGTTTCCCCGATCGCAGATAGGAATAAATTTTCAGCGGGGTGTTATTTCCTTCAATTCTGGGTGTAACTAAAACATCGGCAATTTCCTCAAACAGCGGCACCAATTCTGTGGCCACCTGGCCAGAAAAAACAAAATATTCAGTCAAATCTTTCGCGGCAACCAGGCGTCGATAAAAATCCACCTGCTGCGGATTTCCACCGACCATCAGAAAGGTGACGTCTTTTCGTTGCCTGACGACTAGCCTGCTTGCTTCAATCAGCAAATCGATACCCTGGTAAGGTTCAAATGTTCCGGCGTAAAGAATAATGGTAGTTGAATTCAACTGATATTTTTCTTTTAACTCTTCTTTGCTAATTTGTGGTTTGCCAAAAACCAACCTGTTATCGGCGACATTTTCGATCAGCCACTGCCTTTTTTCTGGATAGTGTTGTTTCACATAATTATAGAGATCGGGACAAATAGTAATTAAGGCAGCAGAATTCTTGATAGTTCGTCTTTCGAGGCTTTCAAAAAATTTAATTAGCACCTTTGATTTAGTAAACTTAAAATTTGTCAATTGCTGCGGCAAAGAAGAGTGCATATCATAAAGATGTACGGTATCAAAAATTTTTGCCAGCCAATAGCCAAAGAACCCAGCTTCTTCATGGGTATGGATGACGTCATATTTCCCTTTGATCAGCAATTTTAAGGTTAAGAAAAACAGAAAGACATCAACAATTATTTTTCTTTTTGACGGCCCCACTCCGATCTTTTTGATGAACGGTAAGGTGGGAGTTCGAAAATATTCCACATTTTCCAAGGGAATCGTTTTTCCGATATGATAGGTCGCTAAATCGAGATGATGTCCCAATCGCGAAAGGGTATTTATCCGATGAAGCACACTCAATGGCGTACCTCGCGGCGAAAAAAAAGGTTGCGGCGCTATCATCAAAATTCTCATAAAGCAAATACTCTTTATTATTTATGCCAATTGATTTTCTAATAAGATGGTGAAACAAAATTGGAAGGATAGTAATATAGAGAACCTGCTGGGGTCATTCGACTAACATTACTTCCAAACCATGGGCGCACGATCATCTGTTGGTGCATTTATTTAGCTGGCGCCATAGCCAAAAAGGACGACAAAAACTGTTTTAAATAATATTTTAAAATCCATCCATAACGACCAATTGTCGATATATTCCAGATCCATCTCCATCCAGCGATCAAAATTGACATTATTCCTGCCGCTTACTTGCCAAATGCAGGTGAGGCCTGGTTTCAAACTTAACCGTCGTCTTTGCCATAATTCATACATTTGCACTTCCACCGGTAAAGGCGGACGTGGCCCCACAATGCTCATTTCACCTTTTAGCACATTGATAAATTGCGGCAGTTCATCAATGCTAAATTTTCTGATAAATCTGCCAACCTGAGTAATACGGGGATCATGCTTAATTTTGAAAACTGGCCCATCCATTTCATTCATCTTTTCGATATGCTTCTTTTTCATCTCTGCGCCGGCGATCATGGAACGAAATTTATATAATTTAAATTTTCGACCATTAACGCCTGACCTAATTTGAGAAAAAAGAATTGGTCCTTTCGATTCGATCTTTATGGCAATAGCGGTAAGAAACATTATCGGAAATAACAAAATTAATAGCAGCAAAGATAAGATTACGTCGGCAATTCTTTTTAGCAGCAACTGCCATTCACGAGCATGAAATGTCTCAATCTCCAACAGCGGGATGCCGCTAAAATTGGTTTGTCGGACTTGGGCGATTCTTAAATCAAAGAGATCCATCGAAATCGAAGTCGAAATTCCTTCTCGTTCGCAGGCTAAAATGACATCATCCAACCGGTGAAGCCAGAGTCTCGGAACAACAAAGATCACCCGGTCAATGACTTTGCGATGAAGAATAAATGGAATATCTTGCAGGCGTCCCAACACCCGATAGCCTTCAATTTCTTTGCCATACATTTCGTGTTCATCATCAATTAGTCCAATAATTTGTAAACCCCAATTGGAATGCTCATTTAATACTCTGATAAATTTTTGCGCTCTTTTTCCCGTGCCGACAACCAACACATTGATTTGATTAAAACCATGCTTGTGCATGTAATCTAAGAAAAACGTTACCACACGTCGCTCGGCCATCAGACACCAAGCGGTGGTTACTGTAAAAATGCCAATATAAAGTCTGCTAGTATAGACCAACTTGGTGATAAAAACAATATATCCTACAACAATAACGGAGAGCAAACCCGATTTAATGATAATCGCCAAATCTTTATAAAAGGCGCGGGTTCGGAAATCTTTGTAGGCACCAAAAACGCTTAATAACAACACCCAAATTGGTACAATAGAAATTGTCAAGAAGATATTTTTTTTCGAAAAAAACAACAAACCATCAAATGTCGGTTCCAGCGCATAAGCCATGCCGGTAAAATCTGTAATCAGCCGAAGATAATAGTCAATAAAATAGGTCAGCACAAAAGAGACCAAAACAACAAGCGCATCTATCGTTTTTAATATGTTCGCTATTAAAGCTTCTTTTTCCTTTACCATAGTATTCTTTGAACACTGCTTTCAAATATTTCTGGGAAAAGCGTTATTTTACCGAATAGTTTTCCTCGAACCATTTTACGAATTGCTTTATGCCTTCTTCCACTTTCACCTGAGGCTGGTAGTTTAACTCTGTTTTTGCTTTTGTGATATCAGCGTAAGTGATATCAACGTCGCCTGGCTGAGCAGGGTGCCAAACGATTTTAGCCTGTTTACCAAGATTTTTTTCAATCAATTTGATCAAATCCAACAATTCGATTACTCGTGATTCACCAAGATTATAAATATGGTAGCCTTCACATTGATCAAGACTATTTACCACGCCATTAATAATATCTGAATAATAAGTAAAATCACGCTTGACTTTTCCGTCACCAAAAACAGGGATTTCCTTTCCGTCGGCGATCAAGCGGGTAAATTTATGGATCGCCATATCAGGACGCTGTCTCGGACCATAAACTGTAAAAAATCGAAGACAAGAAATTGAAATACCGTACAAGGCAGCATACGTAAAAGCCATTAGCTCGCACGATTTTTTGGTAGCGGCATAAGGCGAAATAGGATTATCAACAGGATCATTTTCTGAAAATGGCACTTTTTTATTATTGCCATAAACCGAGGAAGATGAGGCGAGAATAAACCTTTTAATTTGATGTTCTCTTGCTTTCTCCAATAGATTGATGGTCCCCCGA
>CAZNDR010000444.1:0-4039 GCA_964571835.1 uncultured Cytophagia bacterium
TAACAATGTCCTGGATTAGATAAATAATAATTGAAACCCAGATATAAATTCCCGCTTTGAGGTGAATTTAGTGTTAAACAGCTACCTACGAAAAAAGGAGAACCAGAAGAACCAATTTTGCCAACTACGCTTCCAACAGGCACATTATTCATTAAATGTCCTGATGATGGATATGGATAAGCGTGGCTCATACCATCGGGTGTTGACCACCAATCCGGATCTATCAATGCATTAGGATAACTTTCAGTAGCTAGACCGCGACTCATTATTATTATTTTTTCCCCTTGAGTCAGATTGACGCCAGTATCAATCCATCCTCCATTTGTTGCGTCAACAATGACAACTTTTTGCCCATAGACACTATATGCAGATATTAATAAGAAACAGCAAACTAATAGTTTTCGACACATTGTGTACCTCCTTCATTGTTCAAGACAAGTTATATCAATATTTGTATTCTTTATTGGTTATGAAATTATGCTTGAGATGCTCTAAAAATTTACTAAACAATTAAGTTGAGGAGGGCTTCGGCTTATGGTTAATGACTTAAAATTCATAATGCTCATATACTATACAACTCTCATACCATTCTAAAAAAAGCCATAAATCCAGTATTTTAAAGCTATGAGATTATGAATAAAAAAAACTGTCCGATAAATTAGACATCCAACTTAGCTCAATCTGTCCTTTTTCTGCAACTTCCTTATTCCATACTTTTCTATCTTTTCATAAAGCACTGACCGCTCCTAATGCAGAGCATGGGCAGTCTTCACTACATTCCAGTTGTTGGAGGACAGGGCAAAAACGATATAACTTTTCTCAAAACTTTCTTTGGCTTGCTGGTAGGTTTTGCTGTTGGAAAGGTCTAAATCAAGTATAGGGGCGTTTAAAATGCGGGAAATTTGGGGAGCTGAAATTTTAGGATCATCAGCAAGAATAACAATTTTTTCCATCAGGTTGCGCAGCTCGCGGACATTGCCGCTCCATTGGTGGCTCAATAAAACGGCTTCAGCATCGGGCAGCAGCGCTTTTTTCTCAATATTGTTTTGGGAGCAGAACAGGTCCAGAAAATAGTGAGCTAACGGCAGGATGTCTTCGGCTCTATTTTGCAATAATAGGATAAGAAAATGAAGGAGACGGAATTACGATATCTTTATGCCGTTCTCCAAAATTTCTAAAACCAGCGGATCTCCCTGGTGAAAATCTCTGCTGCGAAAAGGAATCGGCTCAATTCGGCGATCGATTTGCCGTCGCAGAGGTACAATGAGACGCCGGTCTAAAAAGCGGTCTCCTTTGAAATTCCGTGAAACGATAGCAATATCAATATCGCTGTTTTCACTTGCCGTGCCATGGACATAGGAACCAAACAAGTACGCTTTTTCAACATTGATGTTGTTTTGTTCGAGAATCTTGAGATATTTTTTTATGATCGATCTGATCTTATTAAGGTTTTCAGCCATTGGTAAAATTCTTTGATTTGATTGAGGTACTTTTCAGTGAATTCTTTGGTACATTTCTTATAAAACGAAAACTTGATATCGGGGTATCTTGCCTCCATATTAAAATCGGTAACTTCTTCAAGAAAGGTTTCCTGATCTCGGGTTAATATTAGTTGACCCTTTTCTGCTAACAACGGCAAACTATGCTTAAAAGGAGGATTTGAGTTCACATTTTTGACATAGAGAGCCTTTAGCGCCTTTTCTAAAACAAGATGACCGAAAAAGAGGCAATAGTGATAATCTCCTTTTTCAAACAAGTGCCCAGCTACTTCCATGTCGGAAGCAGCGCTTTTTAGCCAATAGTCAATTAGTGTTTCCTTTGTTTTCATGCCTGAATATAAAAATAAAATTGTCTAAAGTCAAACAGTTTATTTTAGCTGCCGTGCTTTTTTGAGTTCAATAAGTATGCTCTAACTGCTCTGATTTCTTGATACCGTACTTCTCCATCTTTTTATAAAGCACTGATCGCTCCATATCCAAAGTTTGGGCAGTTTTCACAACGTTCCATTTATTTGCAGACAAAGCAAACAGGATAAAACTTTTTTCAAAGCTCTCTTTGGCTTGTTTGAAGGTGGTGCAATGGGAAAGGTCTAAAGCAAGTGCTGGGGAATTTAAAAAACAGGAAATGTGGGAAGCTGAAATTTTGGGATTATCAACGAGGATGACAATTTTTTCCATCAGGTTGCGCAGCTCGCGGACATTGCCGCTCCATTTATGGCTCAACAAAATGGCTTCGGCATCAGGCAGCAGCGCTTTTTTCTCCAAATTGTTTTGCGAGCAGAACAGGTCCAAAAAATAATGGGCTAACGGCAGGGTGTCTTCAGCTCGTTCTCTCAATGGCGGGACAGGTATTTCAATCACGTTGCTGCGAAACAATAAATCTTCGCGAAACGCTCCTTTCTTGACCAGTTCAGGCAAATTTTTATTGGTGGCAAAAATGTAGCGCACATCGACCTTATCCGTTTTCTCAGCGCCCACGGTCTCCACTTCTTTGGTCTCAATGGTGCGCAGTACTTTAGCTTGCGCGGCTGGTGATAAATCGCCGATCTCGTCCAAAAACAGCGTGCCGCCGTCGGCTAATTGGAATCTGCCTTTTCGGTCGGCGTGAGCACCGGTGAACGAGCCTTTGACGTGGCCAAACAGTTCGCTTTCGATCAGCGAATCCGGCACTGCAGCGCAATTTAATTGAACGAACGGCGCTGTGGCTCGCTGGCTATTGATGTGAATGGCTCGCGCCACCAATTCCTTGCCGCTGCCGCTTTCTCCGCTTATCAACACGGTGGTATCGCTGGTTGCGACCTTGTCGATGAGCTGGTAAACTTTTTTTAAGCCGGGGCTGGTGCCAATCATCTGGTAGCGCTGTTTGGCATCGGCTAACAGTATTTCTCTTTCCTGAAGCAAGGTATTTTTATCAACGGCGTTTTTCACCGTCAACAGCACGCGCTCTTTTTCCAGCGGTTTTTCCAACCAGTCGTAAGCGCCCAATTTGGTGGCTTCCACGGCAGATTGAATCGTGCCGTGACCTGACATCATGATTACGATTGATCCTGGTTTGCTTTTGTTGATTTCTTTTAGGATTTCAATACCGTCCATTCCCGGTATCAGCAAATCCAACATCACGATGTCAATTTGATTCAGGTTGATAATTTGCAGTGCCTCAGTGCCGCTGCCGACCCAGTGGACGTTGTAGCCTTTGTAATTCAGGATATCGGCTAAGATGTCGCCCATGATTTGGTCATCGTCAACGACTAATATTTTTTTTTTAGGGGGCATGGTTTGTTTTTCCAATCATTCTTGACATCCCCCCTTGCCCCCTTCAAAGGGGGGAGCTTAAGAAGTCCCCCTTTGAAGGGGGATTTAGGGGGATGTCCTAATTATTTTCTATTCTTCTCTATCCATTCGCTTATCCTATGCAACACCTTCTCTACAATCTCCAAAACCTCATCATCGCTAAATCTCAAAAAACGGACACCCAACTTTTCCAAAATTGTCTGCCTTTTAGCATCATGAACTTGAACATCAGGAAATTCATGACTGATGCCATCAACTTCGATTGCCAATTTTAGTTCATGGCAATAAAAATCAACAATGAATTCGTTTATAGGCACCTGTCGGTGAAATTCACATCCCAATTGTTTTCGCCTGATAGCCTGCCATAGGATTTTTTCTGCATAAGTTGGATTTTTTCGGAGTTGTCGGGCTATTTCTTTGAGTTTGGGATTGTAGGGGATGATGGGGTTAGAGGGCATGTTTTTAAGTCTCCTGTAAATTTTTACATCCCCCTAAATCCCTACTCTTCGAGCACAAGCCTTGAAGAAGGGACTTTAAAAATTCACCCTTTCACGAGCGGGGAAAACTTATTTTATCCCCCCTTTGAAGGGGGGACAAAGGGGGGATGTCTGAATCCTTCATTATAACACTACAAAACCGGCAACGTAACAAAAACCGTGGTCCCAATCCCCTTTTCACTCACAATTTTAATTTCTCCATCATGATCTTCGATAATCTTTCTAGTGATCACTAATCCCAATCCAGTTCCG
>CAZNDR010000445.1:0-4038 GCA_964571835.1 uncultured Cytophagia bacterium
AACACCTGGTTTGTACTCGCGCCCACAACTGCGCTGACTGACGATCAACCAATAATAGTCTTCCTGTTGCATCAACAGCGCGCCGCCCTCACCGGCGTTGACCAATTTAGTGCTCTGAAAACTGAACGAGCCAAAATCGCCCAGCGTACCGGCACCCTGACGATCCCACAATGAACCATGTGAATGGGCGCAATCTTCAATAACGTACAATTTGTGCTTTTTAGCTATGGGAAGAATTCGGTCCATATCGGCCATGCGATGATACAGATGAACCGGAATAATTGCCCGCGTTTTGTCCGTGATGTGCGCTTCAATCTTGTCCGGATCGATGCACAAGGTTTCCGGATCGACATCGACCAGCACCGGCACGGCATTGACATCGCAGACTGCGCTGGCCGTCGCCTGCCAGGTGATGCCTGGAACAATCACTTCATCGCCAGCGCCGATATTCAATGTCTCCAGCGCTACCTGCAGTGTGTGCGTGCCATTGGTCAGCAGTGCACAAAATTTTGATTGGTGAAAATTAGCCCATTCCTGCTGGAAAACTGTCGCCATGGAATGCTCATCTGGCCAATCATCCCATTTGCCACTATCGTAAACCTCCAATAAATATTGTCGCTCTAAATCTTTTCGTCTGATCAGATCCGTCTTTTCCAGCAAATTGTTGGTCACTGGAGTTCCACCTAAGATTGCCAGTTTGCTCATGATAATTTCCCTTTTAAATTTGATAATTAAATTAAACAGTTGATTTCTCAATCACCCAGAAAATACTTTATTATTGTCAAAAAATCAAGCATTAAATAGTTCAGCGATTTGGTGAATTGTATTTTTAATGTCAACAGCTATTTCAAATATAACATCCGCTTCACCTGCTGTATGCCTTCAAGTGTTAAAATCGCAAAATAAATTCCACTTGGCATTCTATCACCATGTTTATTCAACCCATTCCAAACCACCTGTTTTGATCCAGCAAGCTGGTATTCATCGATTAATGCTGTGATAGTCTGTCCCTTGATATTTGTTATCCACAACTTGACAGGACCATTTTGAGAAGTTGCATATTTAATTATTGTCTGACTATTAAACGGATTCGGATAGTTCTGAAACAACGAAACTGTTTTCGGAGCAATTAATTCATTATCATCAACCGAGACAGAACTCTCCGCCACATGATATCGGAACGGTTCAGCAGTATTTGATCCCCACACGGATTTGCTGCCCGGAGAATAGCCTAATCTGGCAGCTTCTTCTGACAGTTCTCCACTTGCTTCCAAAGATGCTGAAACAATAATATCCTGATTGACATCAATGATATTCCTTCCCTCGGGCGTTTTTAAAAATCCCCAAAACGGAGCCGCTATTTCGGCCTCATGTCCATCTTCGGAAACAGCAATGGTTATTATTCCATAATAGACCGGTCCCTTGTCTGCTACTACAACATAAGTTGAATCCGGAAACATCACCCATTGTGAGTACCAGTCATACGATCCTGGCGCCAGCCTGACAATTCCCGCTGCCAGGTCATTTTCCCAATTAGCGTTATAATCTTCTTCAGAAATATATTCATGATTTAAATAATGCCCGGTATTATAAGCGCCATCATAAAATTCAACTTCCATATTCATATCGTAACCGCGGCTGTCAGGCCAATAGCCGCCTTCCCTCAATGGATAGCCTGTTGTTGGATTATCATCGACATCAATGGTAAATATAAAATAGTAGCGACCTTTTTTAGCGTGCCCCGCAGCCTCAGAAGAAGTTCTGCCAATTATTCCAGTCGCTTTCATGTAGCCATAAAGTGTGTTTTCGTCATTAGCAAATTTTACTTCCAGAAGATCGACATCAGAATATTCAAAAAATTCACCCGGCTGTCCGCCTTCTTCATAGCCATCTGTGTCGTGCACATTATTGGCTGAATCTTTAACCGCTACTGGTACATTGCTCCAATCATCAAAATTGCCATCTATGATAATGGCCTGCTGACTGAAGGCAGTTGCTACACATAGGATTAATATTATGAAAATTTTTATCATTGTACTTCATCACCTGTTAAAATTTTAATGTTCAGCTTCCAAATTCCAATTAAATCCCAAATCACCATTGTTAATAATCAAAACCGATAAATTCTGTTTGAGCTTTTAAATTTGGATATTGGATTTTATTTGGAATTTGGTTTTGGAATTTGGAGTTTTGAAAGCTTTTAAAACAAAACTCAACAATTAATGAAATGTTCTTTCAAATTTATTCTGCATCAATAATACACCGAAAGCCCACCGGATATCCGCTCACGTGTGTCTTCGGATCCAAGTAATAACGATGCGCACAGCGCTGCATGCTGTTGTCATTAAAATCGACGCCGCCGCGGATGACTTTAAATTTTTCGCCGTAAGCAATGCTGGGCGTCGTATTTCCCGGATACGGTTGATACCAATCGGCTGTCCACTCCCGTGCGCCGCCGACCATAAAATAAACACCATAAGGACTTCGGCCAGCCCGCCAAGCGGGCTCTTTAACAAAACCATCAGGCTCGCCAAAACTCCAATCGTGCACATTGCCCCAGGGGTATTTTCTGCCATCGCTGCCGCGAGCTGCCTTTTCCCACTCGGCTTCTGTGGGCAAACGTTTGCCCGCCCATCTGGCATAAGCCTCTGCTTCGTACCAATTGACATCAACCACCGGCTGATCTGCTTGCTCAGACGGATATTTATGTTGCGGCTTAAATTTGGCATAGGCTTTATTAGAGACCTCAAATTTATCAATGTAAAAAGCTTTTACAAAGACCTTTCTTTGTGGAAATTCATCCTTATCGCCAAAATTGCTGCCCATAATAAATTCTCCAGCCGGAATAAAAACCATTCCCTCATATTTTTCCGGCTGCGGTTTTGCCCAAGCCGGTGGCTTGCCTGTTCCGATTTTTCCATCTTTAGTCAACAATTCATGGAAGCGCGCACTCCAATAAGCACGAAGATACTCTTGCGAAGGTTCCTGCCATGTGCCAATGACATGTTGTGCGCCACCTTCTTGTGGCAGCCACTCATCACGCTGCATGCGCCAGGCACGCTTCCAATTGATTAATACTTGGATTGATTTTTCATCAAAAAGCCTATTATCCGGCACATAATGAGAATAGATAACTTGGAAGGAAACAAAATCCTTTCCCTTTTGAGTTAATCCATATCTTTCCAGCGAGGCTAGATATTTATCTCTTAACAATGGATCAGTTTCGTATTGTAATAAATGATACAAACCTTCCATGCCCAGATTGGCATCCCAGGGAACAGTCGGCGGTTTATACGAATCGGCCAAAATTGCATGGTCAGCATAATCATATTTTTCGATTAATTCATGATATTTCTGTTCAAACTTTTCATCACCTGATATATGATAGGCGATTTTTAAATGCGCCAGCGGTAGCAGAAAATTCAATTTATCTTTATCTAGAAAAGGACAGTAATTTCCCCACAGCGTCATTTTTCCATCGATATCCACGATGCGCATGTCAAAATCTATTTCCCGGCTGACGACACGACTGATGAGCTGCGAAACGCGCTGTTTCTGATCTTCATCAGCGCACAGATCAAAATAAACTGCCAGCCCGTACAGCAAATTGGTCATGGTATCGGAGCTGGGATCACCGAGCCAGCGGTAGCCCGGCATACTGGTTGATTGGTGCCATTCGCCGGGAAAGAAAAACCAATCCTCGTGCCTTTGCCGCTTATCACTTTTGTTGAAGCTGCGTGCCCAGCAGCCGGGCACACCAGTGACTTTTTCAAGCATTTCGATGGCAGCAAAGGTTTCATCAGCCCAGGTCTTTACTGTTTTGTCTTTGGTGACTGCATAGTGAAAGCTTAGTGCTGCCAAATAGGGACCACTACGATTGCCGCCATCCTCTTGATGCGCCGTCGATAAATCGGCATTGCCCTCAGGCGGTTGAAGCACACGCGGCATGACCAAGCCGTATTGCAGGTTATATTGCCTCAAATCCCGCTGCAGCCACTCAGCTTTTAGCTCGAGATTTTTGATGCCCGGGTAGGGGTA
>CAZNDR010000446.1:0-4033 GCA_964571835.1 uncultured Cytophagia bacterium
CATTATGTGCTTGATAAATCTACTAATAAGTAGTGGCAATAATAGCTTAACATAATTTTAGAACCATGGTCTTGAGGTTTTTTAATATATTAAAACTAAAAGAGATAGTTCATTAACAATAATTCATATTTAAGCCATTGACAAAAGCTACTGCCCAGGTAGTTACTCGAAAATTTATTGGCCAAGCTATCTTAAAGGTTTGGTCAAAATGAGCTTGGCGCATTAAGGGGAAAAAGTCTATAAAGTAAATTTTCAATTGTGGATAACTTTGCATTTTTTGTTTGCTTTGATCGTCAAGGGCAAATTAAAGCACCTAAAAAATGACAAATAAATATTGACTTTAACTAAAAAATTGCCTAATATTATATCAAAAATTTTCCAGAAAATCAATGACTAATTTAGATCTCATTTGCATATGGATTGGCTTTGGTTGGGTGTTCTGTTCGGTGGTCTGTTGTTGATAATTTTTATTTCTGAAGTTGTTCGTTTTCATTTCGGCTGGTCAATAAATGTCACCAGAAAATTTGTCCATGTTTCAACTGGTTTTTTAATCACAGTCGCGACCTTGTTATTGGAAAGTTCGGTTCCATTAATTTCTATTGCGACTGTTTTTATTTTTGTCAATTATGTTGCTGTCAAAAAACACTGGCTCCCGGGAATTCACGCTACAAAGCAGATTAGTTTTGGCACATTTTTTTACCCCATTTCCTTTTTGATTCTCATTGTTTTATTGTGGGGTAATTACAAGTCGATACTAATAACGTCCATACTCATCATGGCGATTTCCGATGCGGCAGCAGCTATTGTCGGCGAAAATATCAAAGCACCACTTCGCTATCAATTTTCTGGCGAGCCGAAATCCGTACAAGGTTCACTGGTGATGTTTTCGCTGACCTTTATTATCGCTTTTCTGGGATTGCAGCTTGCTAATTGGCTTGAGCAAGCATCGCTGACGATTGTTCAGCGCGCTTGGTATGCTGGTGTGGTCGCTGTGCTGGCCACTGCTTTTGAGTCTATTTCCTATAAAGGCTCGGATAATTTGAGCGTGCCTTTAGGTGCGGCTTTTTCACTCCATTTTTTGATAAGTCATTCGCCCGAACAAAATTTGAGCTTTACTATTGGAATTGGCTTGGCCTTGCTAGTCGCTCTGCTATCCTATCGTTTTCGTTTTTTAAGCCCAAGTGGTGCAGTAGCAACGTTTTTATTGGGATCGATTGTCTTTGGCATCGGCAAATGGGAATTCAGTCTGCCCTTATTGCTGTTTTTTGTCTTATCCAGCCTCATTTCAAAATTAGGCAGAAACTGGAAAAAGAAATTTGCTGACACTTTTCAAAAAGGTGGCCAGCGAGATATTGGACAGGTTTTTGCCAATGGCGGTGTCGCGGGCGCTATTGTCTTATTAGGGAATTATTTTCCAAGCGACGTCTGGTATTTTATTTTCGTCGGTTCCATTGCTGGCGTAACTGCTGATACGTGGGGCACTGAATTAGGAGTGTTTTCTAAGACAATGCCTCGGCTGATACTGAATTATAAAACAGTGCTGCCGGGCACGTCAGGTGGTGTGACTTGGCTTGGTTTTTTCGGAGGATTGACTGGCAGTGCCGTCATTGTCTTTCTGGGCAGCTTGGCTACGAAGAGATATGAATTTGTGCCCAAAAAACTGATGCTGCTGATCGTCTTGATCGGATTGCTGGGGAGTATTGTGGACAGCATTATCGGTGCAACAATTCAAGCACAATATAAATGTCCTAATTGCAGCCAGGTCACAGAGAAAAAAAAACATTGTCAGTTTTTTGAAACCAGATTGATTTCAGGCTTGTCATTCGTTGATAACGATATGGTCAACGCTGCTTGTGCCTTGAGCAGCGCAGCATTTTCATTCTTAGCTTATTTAATGGTGATCAAGTAGCGAAAGGCATTTTCTTTTGATTTAGGGACAAATTGAGGTGAATAAATAGATTTGCTAATTTTAAAATCATATATTTTAATTTCCAGAACTAAATAGAGGAGAAGTAACATGACAACGATTGTAGATGTTTATGGACGCGAGGTACTTGATTCAAGAGGCAATCCAACGGTCGAGGTGGAAGTCATTTTAGAAAACGGAGCCGGCGGCAGTGCCATCGTTCCCTCAGGGGCGTCTACCGGTGAACATGAAGCTATTGAACTGCGCGACGGAGACAAATCACGATACTCTGGCAAAGGTGTCACTCAAGCGGTTAAAAACGTTAATGAAATAATCGCCGATGAAATAATTGGTGAAGACGCCACAGAACAGATTGTCATTGATCAGATTTTAAAAGAATTAGACGGCACAGACAACAAAGCTAAATTAGGCGCTAATGCCATACTTGGTGTTTCTCTGGCCGTAGCCAAAGCTGCAGCTAATGCGTTGGAGCTGCCGCTCTATCAATATATTGGTGGCGTTCACGCCCGCCTCATTCCTGTGCCCATGATGAACATTTTGAACGGCGGCGCTCATGCCGATAATAATGTCGATCTGCAGGAATTCATGATTATGCCTGCAGGTGCCACAAATTTCGCTGAGGCGCTGCGAATGGGTGCTGAGACATTTCACGCTTTAAAAGCTGTGTTAAAAACAAAAGGCTACAATACGGCTGTTGGCGACGAAGGTGGTTTTGCACCTAATTTAAAATCAAATGAAGAAGCATTGCAAGTCATTGTCGAAGCTATTGAAAAGGCAGGCTATCAACCGGGAAAAGATATTTTCTTTTCTTTAGATCCGGCAGCCAGTGGTTTTTATGATGCGACCACCAAAAAATATGAATTAAAATCCGAAAATAAAAAATTATCTTCTCAGCAGATGGTGGATTATTATGCCACTTTAGTCAAGAATTACCCCATAGTATCCATTGAAGATGGCATGGCTGAAGATGATTGGGATGGCTGGAAAATTATGACCGATAAACTCGGTAACAGGATTCAGTTGGTTGGCGACGATTTATTCGTCACCAATACCAAAAGATTAGCTAAAGGCATCGAGCTTGGAGTCTGCAATTCGATTCTCATTAAAGTCAACCAGATCGGCACATTGACCGAAACTTTGGACGCAATTGAAATGGCACACAAAGCCGGCTATACCGCTGTTGTGTCACACCGATCAGGTGAAACTGAGGACACGACCATCGCTGATATTGCCGTGGCTGCCAATACCGGCATGATAAAAACAGGCTCAGCTTCCCGAACCGATCGAATTGCTAAATACAATCAATTATTAAGAATTGAAGATACTCTGGGTGATGCAGCAATATTTGCTGGCACGAGCGTTTTGAAAAAATAAGATCATTTTTTTTTATCTTGTTTCAGCCGACATATAAATAAATTCTTTACATATTAATCAGAATCCCGCTTTTGCCTGATAGCTGTTCTGATTCTTGGGAAATACAACGTTTGCTTTTATATTATCGACTTCAATCAGGTAGGCGTCAGAGCTGTTGATTTCCTGAAAATCGGGGTTTGACTATGCTTGCTTCTAAATTAAAAATTAAGAGCCTGGTCCTTTACGTTGTTAATCTTTCACAAACGACAGGGTCATTTTAAAAAAAGAATTTATTAATCGATGATACCTTTCGAATATGCCATGCGAAAGAAAAAAGCCTCAAAAAATAAAATCGTGGAAAAGAAAAAAACTCCATGGAGTGCGTGGCATTATTTGCTTTTTGCCGTAGTGGCTGTTATTGTGTTTTTTTCACTTCGCGGCAATTATGGCCTAATTCGATACTTGCAACTGCAAAAACAAAAAAATGACTTGGTCCGTCAAATTCATGATCTGCAGCAGCAACAAACTGAATTGACGCAGGAGATAGAAAGATTGACCAATGATTACCACTACATTGAAAGCATCGTACGAGAAAGGTACAAGATGGGAAAAAAGGGGGAGAAAATCTATTTTATGATTCTTCCGAAAGAAGCGAGCGATAATCGTTAATGCAGAATAGGTAGCTTATCGAGGTCGTTTTAAGCACAGGCACATTTGATTGATATTATGAGGAAACTAAAACTTTTAGAAAAT
>CAZNDR010000447.1:0-4014 GCA_964571835.1 uncultured Cytophagia bacterium
AGTTATTATAATCTTCAGCATCTACAAATCCTTGTAAACTTGTCATATATTTATAGTTGAAAACATTGTTCACATCGATAAAAAATTGTATATTGGCGCGCCCAATTTTAAAATTCTTAGAGAAGCGCAGATCGACATTTTGGTAATCTTTCCAATGAACGTTATTGATAATTCCTGGAACATCGCCACCACCGGTCCAAGTTGCCCACACTCCAGAGCGCCAGTCAGCTAAGATATTTAATCGCCAATCGCTCAAAGGATAAAGACCCAGCACGGCAGGACCATAAGATACTGGGGTGAAAAAATCAATATTCGCGCGTGCAAATGGTCGAGGGACAGGCTTTTCCTGATAATGACTACGCGTTTCTCGTTCATAACTTCGCTGTTCCGAACGATTTTGATAGTAAGAGCCAAAGCCAAAATAGCCCGAGGTGGTCACTTCATAGGTATAATTGACAAAGCCTTGAACCCAATCACCGCGGTTTTTTCTTAGCGTAAATTCAAAACCTCTCGTATCTTGATATGAATTCGGCTCAGTTACCACATAGTTTACTGTATTTTTTAGATTGTTATAGCTTACCAGCCGAGATTGATCAGAAGCATCTTTATAATAGCCTGCCAATCGCAGCAGGAATTGATTAAACAGATTGTGCTCATAGCCTAATTCATAGGCGATGGTTCGAGGAAGCGGATTATTAGGATTGGCAAGTCGGGATAGCGTTTTCGTTCCTTCATATCTTCTTATGAGATAGAGGTTCTCCGGCAGGGGCATTTGCCGGAAATGTCCATAGTTAAAAAATAATTTGCTATTGATCGTAATCGGAAAAGCAACTCCCAAGCGGGGACTAACATAGTAGATTCGTTTAGTGGCTTGCTTACCCAGCAGCGTGTCAAAAGCGGCATAATTCGCTGCCGAGAAGGCATCAGTGAAAGGATTATCATAACTATACCATTCTCCACCGGCGTGAGAATAATCGAACCGCAAACCCAAGGTTGCAATCATAGATTCAAATTCTAATTTGTCCTGGACATAAATTGCTGCTCGCTTCGGAAAGGTATGCCATTTCGACCATTGATTCGATCCGGTCAACGCTGAATCAACCAGTCCGTAATTTACGTTATTATCCACATAAATAAATTCAATGCCAGCTTTGATATTGTTGGATTTGTTGATTTGAGAGGTAAGGTCGAATTTACTGGAATAAACAGCTATGGTACTGGAATCCCGTGAATTGCTCATTCCAACACCCATTCTCAAACCAACAATGCCGGTACTAGGCCAGGGTTGGTAGCCAAAAGGAGATTCATCAACAAAATAATCATTCCCAAACTGATATATTTTGGCGGTATTGCGACGAGCTCCAGGATTGGTATCGTAGGCCGATTCAAACCGTTGCACGGTCACTTCATAAAAAGTCTTGGGACTAAGCACATGCGATAGTTTTGCTCCAATACTGTTTCGTAATATCGTGGTGGGACACCAATAAGAATTCCCATACATACGACCATCAATGTATTTTGGTCCACGACTCAGCTCGTTGGCAATTTCCCAGGCAGCGCTAAAAACCCCAGGGCCCCCAGAACGACTACTGTTGGTGCCTGTTTGTTGTCCCAACAAGCCATCGATAGTCAACTTCATGCCAGGTTTGAGATCAGAGGTTAATTTAGCCTGCCAATTATAATCTCGGAAAGCATCATCGGAAAGAGGCACCAGATACATATCTTGCGATTGTCGATAAGAGGTAAAAAATCGCAGATTGCCAAGACGTTCGCTCATGACTGGAATTGGACCGCCAAAACTCAAATCAATATCATAATCTGGTTTAGCGATATCAAGCTGCCGGCGATGTTCCCAAAGAAACACTCGTTGGGCTGCTTGTGGTGTCAAATCGTCATCAGGATTATCATTGGTTAGCGTTTTTTGGGAGATGGAATTCCAGCCCTCAAAACTGGGATATTGTCTTTGTGTGTATTTATCCCATTTATTAGTGCCAGTCCAGCATACTTCATCATCCACATAAGGACGAATCCAATATGATTCAGGAGAATTGGGTGAGTGTCCAAAATGTTTTTGACTTGCCGGGCTATAACGCGCAATTAACCCGAAATGATAAGCGTCTTTAGCCCCTTCTTTTGTAGTGACATTAATAAGGCCGGAGCGAATATTGCCGTATTCGGCACTAAAGCCGCCGGTCTGAATTTGAATTTCATCGATGGCTGTATAACTAATCGCCGTATAAGGGCTGTTATCTCGTTCATCACGCAGGGTAAAACCATTAACCATAAATGCAGTCTGATTGCTGGCACCGCCGCGAATTTCTAATCCGCGTACGCCAGCTTCTAAGCCGACAACTTGAGCCACATTAACAACCGGCAAAGCTTCAATTTCTTCGACACGAAGATTTGCCTGGCTGGCGGAAATATCTTTATGAACGATAGGTCGTTCAGCTACGACGACCACTTCTTCGCCTGCTAAAATCTCTGTTTTGAGCTTAAAGTCAATCGAAGTTGTCAAGTCGATAAGCACACGCAGTCCAGTTATCGTCTGTTCCTGATAACCTATCATGCTGGCTCTTAAAGTATAACTGCCTGGAGGCACATTCAAAATAACGTAGTAGCCTTTAGCATCGGTGGCTGCTCCAATGGTGGTCTGGTCAATGACAATGTTGGCACCAGGCAGAGGCTCCTTTGTATCAGCATCTACGACGATACCAGTGATTTTGCCAGTTGTACCGGAATACAACAGTTGTACAATGAAAAAAACGAGCGTTATTGAAAGAGCGGATATTTTTTTCATTTTATTTCTCTCCCTTTCATTTTTAAAACTGATAATAAAACATAAAATGATTATGATGATTTAGCTATGCACAGGCAACAAGCTGTCGCATTAAAGCCATCACGAATAGTGTTGTTTGTAGGTCAGTTAATCTGGTCCGACGTGCCATTATTGAATCATTTTAACTTTGTCGTGTACCAAAGTGGTTAGACTTAAAATAGCTTCCCCCACGAGACTTCTGGGAATTAATGTTATCTCAAGCTTAAAATAATATTATCAATTTTTTCGCTTCAACTTACATTCCTAATTAATTTGCGCTCTCACTCAGGATCCCAAAGAAACTGTCACGCTTATTTTATGAGCAGCCTTATTATCTTTGAAAGTAACAATTTTAATTTTGAACAATGACGTCACGCCACATAAGTGTCGATCTGACAGTCTCGTCCTTTCGCATAACCTTCCTCTGCTGATAAAGATAAATGAGTTAAATAATCTGTTCCATCAGCTAAAAATAAAGCTATAGCATGAGCAACAGTAATAAGTGAGAAATTAAGTAATATTTTTATCAGACAATCTCGTAAGCAAAAAGGGAAATGAGAACATAAGATATTTCCAAAAATAGATCACCACCAATTGGCTAATTGCTTATTTTTGGTAATAGGGCTGCGAGCGCAAGTTGAAAATCACTTCGCTTATTATAATAAAATTTTTGCTATTTGTCAAGTAATAAATTGACATTTTAAAAATCCTTACGCTTTTGATGCTTTCAATAAATGCAGAAATGTGCCTTCGCGATGTCCTTCTGGTTTATGAATGCTTTAAAGAAAGAGAGATTTTCCCAAATGAAATCTTAAATTCCCTTTTTTTCACTTGCATATTAAAATGCTATTTTGTATATTGACCTTCGATTTTTTGCTTTTCCTTCAACTGTGGTAGGTGACTTTTTTACTGCAGCTTAACTTTTTTCATCGCTGAAACGCAATGAGTGGTAATTGAATCAAAATGAAAACAGCTAATGAGATAAACAGTGATAATTTTGACATTCAACATGCTTCGAGGATAATAACAACAATTATCCAGTGTTACGGCACGATTGCCTTTATAACTGACGGTGAAAATAATTTCAGTATAAAAAGTGTACCCTCTGTATTTGGTACACTTTTTTTTTAGCATCTAATTTAAAAATATGAATGACCAGTTGAAAAAAACCAAATGAAATGAAGGGCTAAAGCCTAAAG
>CAZNDR010000448.1:0-4007 GCA_964571835.1 uncultured Cytophagia bacterium
AATTGGTGGGGAAATGAAAAGATCTCCGTTCTAAAGAACGGAGCTATTCAATTTTTATGAATAGCTCCGCCATTTATGGCGGAGAAACTTATGAAATCCGAAATCACGTGGGCTTTAGCCTAATCAGCTTTTTGACTGGTCATTCATATTATTAAATTCACTGTCGCCAATTAAAAACCGGAAAGAGTGGTGGCACGCTCCTACCGGTTTTTTTGAACTGAAGATCTTTTTATTTTAGAAATCAATGCTGCTTTTTCTTCGAGCCCTTTTGAGTCTTCATCTCATGGTGGCTTGGTAATTTTTGCATCTATTCAATTTCTTTTTTTTTGTTAATTAACAGACTTTTGATTATCAAAAAACCACCACAAAAAATAATGGCTAAAGGAAACAAAATATCGGCAAGGCTGTTGTCCCATTCATTGGCAAGCGCAAAAAAAGCCGCGACCAACAAAATTAGGGCAATTACTTTTGTCCACTCCATTTTGTTTTTTTCTTCGCGAATTAAATAAAGGAACCAAAAAACCAAACTCATCCCGAGTAAAAAAATGAAACCGAAAAAAACATCACTCAATATTCTCAATTCGTCGATCAAAATGAGAGATCCTGAAATCAATAACGCGCCGCCGATTATCACTGCCCACCAACGATTATTTTGGCGGACATAAAACAAAATAAACATCGCCCCTATCGTCCACAGGACAAAAACGCAGATCAGATCATCGGAGATAATGTTCAAAGAATCTAAAATGCAAAATATGCCAATCAATAGAAAAATAATTCCCATTACCAGCAGACCTTTTTTGGCTTTATTGTAGCGAAACACATTAACAAAAATAAATCCCAAAACACAGAAGGTAATTCCCCACCATATCTGACTTTCAAATCGAAGCAGATGGATATTATTTAACAACAGCAAAACTCCCAACAAAATGATAATTAAGCCCACCATTATTTTATATTGTTTCAATGGCATGTGCACCTCCGTTCGGCTACTATTATTTTGATACTTTGTTTTTCCAAAATCGATTCTAACAATCAAACGATAAATTGGAGGTCTTGTTTCATTACTTGATTTATAGTAGAATAAAGCTAATTGCCCAAGCTATGTTTTATTTTACTCTCAAAATCCAATCTCCCTTTTTTTGCAGCGATCATATAAATGAAACTTTTTTCTAATTATGTCATCAAAACATTGTGAAGTTTTTGCTACAGCCTTGTTTTTTTTTGGATCTCCTCTAGAAATATAATGACCAAAAAAACAGATGCCATCATGGCAATTTTAAAACAACCAATTAGACCGACAAGAATTCGCCAAGAAATTCTTAGCTTATTTTTTGAGGTCAACTTTGCCCTTTCAAAAGCTGACATTATTAAGAAATTACCGAAAAATATGGCTGACCCAGATAATGAGTTTGCCTAAAAATAAAAAGGTAGAAATTTTAGAAAATCAAATGGCTCATCAAAAGATCAAGCACTTTGAAACCAACATCACCATTTCTCAAGGAGTAAATAAAATCACCTTTTCCCGAGTAAAACAATCGATGTCTGCTATCACTCAGAGCGATATCCAGAAGCTGAAAAATGTGCCTTTTATTGAAAAAGGAAAACTGTTACCTGTGATCGGACCGATTTTCAAATTTTTTCGCCTGGTGGTTCGCTATTACTGGCATTTATTCCATGGTCACCGCCTGCCCTTTCTGGGGATGAACTGATTGTGTGGTTAGCGAAGGCAGCGTCGGCGTGATGGGCGTCTTTTTTACCTTGCTATTAAAATATGAAACAACTATCATCAACCCTGCAAAAAAAATTGTTCCGAAAACTATTGGCTTGAAAAATAAAAATTTTTCAGCTTGAGGCCTGTTGTTTTGCAAAAATGGAGAATCTTAATGTTGACAAAATACGTTTCCATTTTAACTGCCATTGGTCTTTTAACGGGACACCTTCTCTTATCTACTGGCTGCTCAAAAAAAAATCACAGCAGCGATAAGATCAAGGTGGTCGTCAGCATTTTGCCACTGGCTGAATTTGCCGAAAAAATCGGCGGCGATTTTGTTGAGGTGACAGTTTTAGTTCCGGCGGGCGCCTCTCCCCATGCTTATGAACCAAAACCGAGCCAACTTGTTCAGGTGAGCCAAGCCGATGTGTTTGTCAAAGTCGGCACACCGATGGAATTTGAAGTTGCCTGGCTGGAAAAACTCATCGCGTTGAACAAAAAAATGCTGGTGGTCGATGCCTCGGAGAGCGTGTCGCTTATTATTTCTGGGGAGATTCATTCTCATAACGAAGACGGCCAGAGCTACACTGAACATGAAATGCCTGATCCGCATATCTGGCTCTCCCCGGTTAATGCTCAAATAATGGTGGAAAATATTTATCAAGGATTGATTAAGGTTGACGAGGCTCATGCAGATATTTATAAGCAAAATAAAAACGATTACATAAAAGAATTAAAATTATTGGACTCAGAAATAAGTCAGAAACTCGAAAATAAGAAAAGACGTCAATTTCTGGTTTACCATCCGGCGTGGATTTATTTTGCTCATCAATATAATTTAAATGAAATTTCCATCGAAGCAGGAGGGAAAAGCCCCACAGCACAATCGTTGCAAGAGACCATCGAAATAGCCCAAAAAAATAAAATCAAGCTGGTTATCGGCTCGCCGCAATTTGACCGACGCAATGTTGATCTCATCGCTCGTGAAATTGGCGCAAAGGTAGTTTTGCTCTCTCCGCTTGAGAAAGATTTTCTGCCCGCCATGAGAAATTTCGCACAAATTCTTTCCGAAGTTATGGAGTAGAAAATGGCTCAAGAAAATATCGTCGAAATAAGAAATGTTTCCTTTGCCTATAATTCTTCTCCGGTCTTGGAAGATGTGAATTTGATCATTCAAAAAAATGATTTTTTAGGCATCATTGGGCCTAATGGCGGTGGCAAAACAACTTTGCTAAAAATCATTTTGGGACTGCTGCCACCACGTGCTGGCGACGTGCTGGTTTTTGGTAAACCGCCAAAAGCCAATCGCCAATTCATCAGTTATGTCCCTCAGATTTTTAACTATGATTTCGATTTTCCCATCAGCGTTTTGGAGGTTGTTTTAATGGGGTCACTAAACCGGCGGAAAATTGGCAGGTATTATTCGACTGAGGACAAATCAGCTTCTCTCGATGCTTTAGCCAAAGTGGGCATGGAGCAATTTCAAGCCACCGCCATCGGTGACTTATCTGGCGGTCAGCGACAACGCGTTTTTATCGCCCGCGCCTTGGCGTCAAAACCAAAACTTCTGCTTTTGGATGAACCAGTCGCCAGCATCGATCCGAAGTGGCAAGTATCTTTTTTCAATCTATTAAATGAATTGAACAAAAATATCAGCATTGTCTTGGTCACTCATGATGTGAGCGTCATTTCCACTTACATCGATCAAATTGCCTGTATCAACCGGACGATTCATTATCATGGAAAAACCAAAGACGGCATTCATCAAATTTCCCAAATGTACCATTGCCCAGTTGATTTGGTAGCCCATTCGGTGCCGCATCGTTCATTAAAAGGACATGAGCATAAAATGGACGCTTAAAAAATATCGAAAAACAATCTTTATCGAATCAGGAAATCAAAATTATGATAGACATGCTGCAATACGAATTTATGAGAAACGCTATTTATGCCGCGCTGCTGGTCAGTTTTGCCTGTGGTGTTGTTGGTACTTTTGTGGTAATCAAAAAAATTGTTTTTATCAGTGGAGGTATTACTCATGCGGCGTTCGGCGGCATTGGCGTGGGCTACTGGCTCGGCATTAATCCGATTTTTGCTGCTATTCCCTTTAGCCTTTTTTCCGCTGTGGGAATCGGATTACTGGGCAAGAAAACAAAAATCAGCGAAGATTCGGCCATTGGCATCTTATGGGCAGTAGGCATGGCATTGGGCATTATCTTCATCAGTTTGACGCCAGGTTATGCGCCAGATCTTTTTTCCTATTTGTTCGGATCAATATTAACCGTTACCAAAA
>CAZNDR010000449.1:0-4004 GCA_964571835.1 uncultured Cytophagia bacterium
AAAACCACATTGGCGAGAACGGGCATTAACCTGGAAAAGTGCGCCCACCTATCCCTGCCAAAACGATAAATCATCCATTCGGCAGCAGTGATGACGCTGGAACGACGAAGCTACTTGCCGACCCACAACATCCTAAACGCCAGCACCAATCCGGCGCCACCGCGAAATTCGATGTCAATGCCGCGCGGGCCCAGCTAGTAAAGAAACGAGGTGATAATCATGATGCCAGTCATATCGAACCAAAAGGTCATCTGTGATAAGCCAAGCGCGCGCCAGGGCATCTTTTGTCCAGTTAAAAAAAATGCTCGATACTGGTCGCGGCTTTTTTGCGGAAGAAAATCCCTAGCGAAATAAGAATTAAAAAAATAGGCAACAAAGACAACCTAATCCAACCTGCGAAGGTAGCCCACGTAACGGTTCATCTCTCCAAAAGTTTTCTATTTGTTAAAGTTCACCCTTGCTAAAATTAACACCAAAATCCTGGCGAAATTTTTTTCTTAAGCTCATTATTAATTAACGGAAAGATAAAACGAAGCTGAATCGAACACTGCTGAGTAATTTGTCTGTGCTCCTGCAATGTTTACGAGCAGGCTTTTGGTTGTTCACTCAATTGTGCCGGGCTTAAGACAAAAAGCAATTATTTGAAATTCTTAGCGACAATATTTTCAAAGGCCATTAACGTATCTCGTAGTTGAGTATTGGTAATCTCTGTTTTTGTATTTCCTTTTACTATGTAAATATACGCCCAAGAACCTGTGGGTAAGGTTGATTGCTGGAAATCCCCGGTAAGTCGCTTCAGCCCGCATAGGCTTTTTGTGAGAGCATCAAAAACTATCGCGTTCGTGCTATCTCTGGACAGTGTCATGGTAATGGTTGTATCCTGAAAATCAAGACGGCTTACATTAACTTGAAAGGCATCTGCAGTTGTTGTTGGAATTACATTAAATACCTTGTCGCCACCGCCATTGCGAATGAAAAGCATCTTGTCGTATTGGTAAGAAGGCTGAGTTCGTTTCGCTTTTTCTTTACACGAAATCTGTAGAAGCATTGCAGAAATTACCAAAACAAAAAAAGGGGTTCGCATGGTGAACTCTGATTCCTGATGAAGTGGTTATTCGGTATAAAAGTAATACACTTTACATAGTTTATGCGGCTTAAAAAAAGACCAATAACATGCTTTCTCAATCTATGATAGGCTGGAATCATTTTACTCATGGCTAATTCTGGTAAAAATCACTTCCATGATTATTTCATACTTTCCTTCGACATTTGGATTTTCCATCCTCAATATTACTTTGTTGGAATCTATCTTTTTAAAGGTTTGAATTAGCAACGAATCATGCCAATTTAAAAATAAAGTTTCATCATTAGTAAAATTACAGGTCGCTGTCAAAAAATTTCCTGAGCTTTCAAACCACCAATATCGGTAAATTTTTGCTTTTTCATCCCAGCCAAATATGGCATGTGCTTGTCCTTTTTGCTCATTTATCACGGTTGAGTAATCAAAGTAAACATATTTATTCTCTAGGGCTCTTTTAAATGTCCCGCTTCCACTTCCTGTTTTTGCCTCGCTGAAAACACTTTTGGGAATGTTGTAATCCAGATTCCACTTCCCTATTAAAAAATCAAATTTTTCCATCATATTTTTTTCCTGACCTAGGGAGGCATTAAATGAATAGAGAATGAAAACATCAGCAAAAATTATCGATGACAATTTTATCTTGAGCCTCATGTAAAGCCTTTTTTTATCCTTGCGTTACATTACGGCGAACGCCAACACACGCCATAGTCGCGGCCGCCGCTCCGACAAGCGGCAAGCCAGCCGCGACTGTCATTTGAAGGCAAAGTGAAAATTATAGCCGCTACTTGAACAGGTACTTAGCCTGAGCGTTAAAAGCTATGGCCAAGCTGATTTGAATTCGCTTCGTAAGTAATTATGAATGCCATCTATTGACCAAAGTGAAACACACCAGCTACAATAAATCTCAGGTACTGATCACGCAGTTCATATTTTTCATTGATAGAGACATCTAAAGCTGGCGTATTGTAGCTGTTGTATTCGAAACCTAAATCCAGATTAATATTGCCCATAATGATCCCAATGCCAGCCGTCAAGTTGGTGCCGATAATTTGATTGTCTTCATAATCCACGTCCAAACTTGGCGTTGTGGCAAAGCCAATTCTCAAGGGGATGATATTCGTGCCGCTTTTAAATAGATATTCAGCGCCCACCCTGATTTGATTGATATCCTCCCATGGCGCATCATATTTCTGGCCATCTGCATCATGCTCAATTTTTGAACCTTCATACTTGCGCATTTCATAATCCGCGGCAATGGTCAGATTTTCGGTCGCTAAAAAGGACGCACCAAAACCCAACATCTGGGGCATGCCAAAGGTTACATTATACTGGTAATTTTTTGAGTCGAGACCATCATATTCCTGCTTCAAGCCGAAGGGAGTCTTCAAGACGGCACCGATACGAAATTTATCAAAATCGAACAGCACGCCAACACTGAAATTTGTGCCGGAGAACGTGAATTCCTCTTCGTAATTATTGGCCGAATTGGAAGGATAGTCGTTAGTAGTTTTTGCTTTCCCGGTATAAATGTTAACCGCCGCGCCAAACGAAATATTCGGAGTCACTTGCAAGCAAGAGCAGGGGTAATGGCATAGACGCCACCGGTCTGTTCCCATTTGTAAGTATCAAGTTCATACTTATTATATAAATCCAAAACCTGTTGGTAGGAGATGCCAGCTACGAGGTTCCTACTGGCAATAGATAACGGAAAAGCTCCGCTGACAAAATTAAGATTAAGGTGAGAGCTTTTATAAATATCTGCATCAAAACCATCTAAATCGGACGAGACTTTATAATCTACGTACAAGCCAACCACCGAAGCCTCGGCTTTATCCAATTTTGCCAAGCCTGCTGGATTCCAGGACATCGCGGTCGCATCATCCGCTACGCCGATGAAAGCGCCGCCCATACTTCTGGCTCTGGCTCCGGATCCAATAAAGTTAAAATTTACATCTACTGCATGGGACAAATCTACCAAGAGAAAGACGAGCACGACAAGCAGCAAAAATTTGGACTTCATAGAATTACTCCTGTTATTAGTTGTGTTTTGATTATTTAAAAACAAGCTTGTTTCCAGTCGTTTTTTTTCTGAATTATTTTCCCGTGAAGGTCACGGCAGCACATTATTCAGGAGACGGCTTTCGAGCTGACATGGGGCAAACATCAGCAGGCATTCGATTCACAACAAAATTAAAGATTTGTTCTGCAAGTTCTAATGCCTCTTCGATTTGTCTTTCCTCGGGTTCAAGCTCGAATAGCTCATTTGGGTAGCGATAGGAAGTGGCATAAGGCGTTAAGATAGCAGCGGCATCTAAATAGTTATTAAATTCTGGATCAATTTCTAAACAAAAACCTACCAGCATAGTAAGATTGTGCACTTTTTCAAACTCAATATCATGATAAACAAGAAATGCTTTTAGTGCTTTTTCTGCAGCTTGTTGACAATGGTAAATGGCAGTGTCATAATACGCATCGGAACCGTGAGCAAGTTTTTTTGCTGAGCCTAAATCGTTCCTGGCTTTTATTAGCCAGGTTCTGACCAATTCGGATTTGGCATCATCCATAAATCTTGATTCCTTTTTCGAGAATTTTTTTGGTCAAAGAGGATGGCACAAATCGGTATCGCTCTAATTCCTCATTCGTGCTAACAATAACCTCTATGGGAATTTTTATCCCCTGCAAACAGCGATATGCCCTAGTGGCTCGCCTTGTCGGAGGTAGATCAGAACTATTAACTACAATCAATAAATCCAGATCGCTATTTGGCTGCGGTTCTCCCCAGGCATAGGAACCGAAAAGCATTATCTTTTCAGGATTAAATTCTGCTACTAGTCGCTTGGTGATTTGCCTTAATAGCTGTTTTTTTATCTTTTTCATGGCAGTTAATAATACTGAATTTTTTGTAGAGATGCAAGATGAATTT
>CAZNDR010000450.1:0-3999 GCA_964571835.1 uncultured Cytophagia bacterium
CGCAGTTTTTATTATCAATCAATTGACTGATATTGAGACAGATGCTAAAAATCAAAAAATATTTTTTATAGCCACAGGAATAATTGCACCTCATGTTGCTCGAATTGAAAGTATTGTTTTGACAATTTTTTCATTGAGTGCTGCTTTTGTTTTAGATGTCAAATTGGGAGCCGCTTTTTTTTTAGTATTTTTATCAACAGGAATTTTGTACAGCCTCAAGCCTTTTAATTGGAAAGATAAACCAATTTTAGGAATTTGCGCGCATATTATTGGCGGTTGGTCCGTTGCTGCCAGTGGATGGATTGCAGCAGGTACAGGCGATTGGCGTTTTGGCTTTTATGCGATGCCTTATGCAGTAGCGCTGGTTTCGGTTTATTTACTGACAACCATACCGGACATCGCTGGCGATAAGGAAGCCGGCAAAATTACTTTCGGAGTAAAGTATGGAGCCAAAATGAGCGTTATCTGGGCGCTGATCTTTGAGGGGCTGACAATTTTGTTTTCGTTCCTTACCAAGGATCTAGTATTACTTTTGCCAGGCTTGGCAGCCTTTCCACTTTTTCTGTACGCGGCAATAAAGCAAACGATTAACAACTCTATCCTGGCTGTGAAGCTGACCATTCTTTTTGCCTCGTTGGCGGTGTGCTTTAAATTCCCGGTTTATTTTTTAGTAATTTTTTCTACTTTCTATTTTTCTCGGTGGTATTATCGCAAACGATTTAATCTGGAATATCCTAAATTTGCTGCTTAAGATGGGGAACAATAATGATCCTTATTACTGATGATCTGTGTGACTTTTGCGGTACGTGCGTCTCGGTTTGCCCGGTGGATGCAATTGAGCTATTGGAAGCCCGACTGATTATTGATCAAAATAAATGTACCAATTGCCTGAAATGTGTCAAAGCATGTCCGTTTGCAGTTTTGCAGGAGGGGCAATGAAAACCTATTATGATGTGGTTGTGGTTGGCGGCGGGCCTGCCGGTTCGACAGCGGCGCGTTTTGCTGCCGAAGCCGGAGCCGCAGTTTTGCTGGTGGAAAAAGATCGTGAAATCGGTATCCCGGTTCGCTGTGCCGAGGCTGTCGGCGAAAAAGGTATTCGAAGTGTGGTCGATCTCAAAGCGGAATGGATTGCAAATCATATCGAAGCTGTGCGCTTGATTGCTCCGAATGGCACGAAAGTAAAAGTGTTTCATCAAGATGTCGGCTTTGTTTTGGATCGGAAGCAGTTCGATTATGGTTTAGCTTTGTTGGCGGCTCAGGCTGGAGCTGAAGTGGTTACCAAAGCTTATGTCTTTGGGTTGTTAAAAAATGGCCCCACTATTACAGGAGTAAAAGTCAGGCAGTTTGGCAAAGAATTTGAAATTAAAGCAAAAATAGTGATCGGCGCTGATGGCATCGAATCACGCGTAGGTCGTTGGGCTGGACTAAAAACTCATTTGAGATTGAAGGATGTAGAAAGTTGTGCCCAGATGACCATCACCAATATAGCAGTTGACAAGCAATATTGTGATTTTTATTTTTCTGATAAAATTGCGCCAGGCGGCTATCTGTGGGTTTTTCCCAAAAACCAAAATACGGCTAATGTCGGCTTGGGCATTTCCAGTGAAAATGGTCATAGCAAATCAGCTTTGGCATATTTAAAAGAGTTTGTAAATAAAAAATTTCCTCACGCGTCAATTCTGACAACTATTGCCGGCGGAGTGCCTTGCGCGCCTTATATGGAAGAAATGGTCGGTGATGGAATTATGTTGGTCGGTGATGCAGCGCATCAGGCAAATCCGATTTCAGGTGGCGGTATTGTTACTGGAATACTTGCTTCAAAAATTGCCGGGCAGGTGGCAGCCAAAGCCATTGCCGACAACGATATTTCCCGCAGTCGATTGCACGAATACCAAAGCCAGTGGGAAAAGGCCGAAGGTGTCAGACATCGGCAGGCTTACCGATTGAAAGAAGGCATTTACAAACTGTCTGATCAGGATTTGAATGAAATTGCTGCGGAAATTTCTAAAAAGCCGCCAGAAAAGCAAACCATTATCAATATTTTTAAAACAGCGTTAGTAAAACAACCAAAATTGATTCCAGATGTTCTGAAAGTTTTTTGGGGCTAATTTTATTTGCCCATGATTTATTTAACCTATCAAGGGAGGCGACGATGAAAAAAATATTGACCAATTTAATTTTTGCCAGTTTGCTGCTATTATTTATTCTTCCTGATATCAGCCTGTCTCAAATGCCGATACGCAAAAAAAGATCAGAAGAATTAACCAAAACCGCTATCAATTTGTACAAAGCTGACCAAATAGAAGCGGCTAAGGATCATTTGCAGCGAGCTGTAAAATTAGATGAGCAAAATGTGCTGGCGCATGAAATGCTATCGCTTGTTTTTTATAAAGAGCAAAAAACTATTCAGGCAGTGGAACATGCCAATATTGCTATCAGCCTTGATAAGAAAGCAGCGCGGGCGTATTATATTTTGGGATTAATAAGCTATCAAAATGGTGCTAAGGAACAAGCAAAGGATGAGTTGACCCAGTCTTTGAGATATTTGGATGATCCTGAACGCAGGCGAAACGCTATGAAAATATTAAATAAGTTAAAAGAGACGTTTGATGGTGAGCGGATAAAAAAAGTCAGCGACAAGCTTCGTCCATTAAAAGATAAACCAGAAATAGAACCTGCCGAAGCCGGTTATTCGCCTTATGTGGCAGTGTTCAATTTGGAAAATACCAACCCACGAACCGAAGAAAAAGAACTTGGAGCAACGCTTACAGAAATGTTGGTTACTGCCCTGATTAAAAGTGAAAAATTTACCATTATGGAGCGAGTGCAGTTGGAAAAAATTCTGAATGAACAATCGCTCTCTATGTCAGGAGCCATTAGCAGCAATCAGGCGATTGAAGTGGGAAAATTAGCCGGCTTAGAAGCGGTCATATTGGGAAGCGTCAGTCAATTGGCTGCTTCCATTGAAGCAGATGCTCGATTAATAGATGTGGAAACTGGGAAAGCCGTTGCTGCCGCCAATAGCAAAGTTACGAATATAGACCGAATCCGCGATTTAGCCAACGAGTTGGCAAATCAGCTTGGCCTAAAAGCCGGTCTGATTGAGCCAAAGTACCAAAGCAAGGACACAACTGATATTGAATAAAAAGTATCAAACGAATAGATTTAAGGCTGGTTCATGATTGATAAACTGAAACAACAATTAAGTAAAACCCGCGCTGGTTTTATCGACAAAGTGGCTGCAGCGCTAAAATTACGACAAGATATCAGTGAAGATTTATATGAGAGTCTGGAAGAAATACTGATTGGCGGTGATCTGGGAGTAGAGCTATCTCTGAAGTTAATTAAAGAGGTCAAAAAGGAGGTTGCGGATTTGGGAATTAAAAAGCCGGACAATATTGTTCAATTTTTAAAAAGTGCTATGCTCAAGACGCTTGATTCCTCAAAACGAGATGAGCAGATGCTTCGGCAGAATTATTATGTTTCGCCGCGGCAACGACCATTTGTAATTATGGTCGTCGGCGTTAACGGCACTGGCAAAACAACCACCATCGGCAAACTGGCAGCGCATTTCCATCGTCAGAATAAAAAGGTGTTGCTCGCGGCCGCGGATACTTTTCGAGCGGCAGCTTCTGACCAACTCGAAGTGTGGGCGAAACGAGCTGAGGTAGATATTATCCGCAATCAGCCTGGTGCTGATCCAGCTGCTGTCGCTTATGATTCTTTGCAAGCAGCCAAAAGCCGAGACGTCGATGTCTTAATCATTGACACTGCTGGAAGACTACACACCAAATCGAATCTAATGGAGGAGTTAAAAAAAATCCATCGAGTGCTGGCCAAGGTAATTCCCGAAGCGCCGCATGAGACACTGCTGGTTTTAGATGCCACGACGGGACAAAACGGTCTGAATCAGGCAAAGCAATTTACTCAGATGGTCGGTGTCAGTGGAATTGTGCTGACAAAATTGGATGGCACCGCTAAAGGAGGCATTGTGCTGGC
>CAZNDR010000451.1:0-3991 GCA_964571835.1 uncultured Cytophagia bacterium
TCCGAAATCACGTGGGCTTTAGCCCAATCAGCTTTTTGACTGGTCATTTATATTACTAATAAAAAAGCGAATTCCAACCAAATTTAATCCTGTTCCATACCGCCGATTCAGCTCTGATTCGGGAGCGATATAAAAAAATGTTTTGCTATTTTTTCATCAACTTGACCATTACTGCTTTTTGCGCATGCAATCTATTTTCAGCTTCATCAAAAACAATCGAATTGCGGCTTTCAATTACGCTATCGGTAATTTCCTGTCCGCGATAAGCTGGCAGACAATGCATGACCAAGGTATCCGGGCGTGCATAACTCATTAGTTCATCATTAACTTGATAAGGTAGAAAAATCTTTTTGCGTTGTTCAAGTTTATCTTTCTGGTGCATGCTGGCCCACGTGTCGGCATAAATAACATCAGTACCTTTGACTGCTAATTTGGGATCCCGGAATATATCGATTTCGCTAAGGCCAGTTTGTTTCGCCCGGTTGAAAATGGTCGCATCTGGTTCGAATCCTTTTGGCACAGCGATTGCCAAACTCATCGGCACTCGCGCGGCGAAATTGAGCCAGGAATTAGTCATATTATTGCCATCGCCTACATAGGTTACCTTCAAATTATCCAAATTTTTTCGATGCTCTAAAATCGTCATTACGTCAGCCAGCACTTGGCAGGGATGCAACAAATCTGTCAAACCATTGATTACTGGCACGGTTGAATAGTTTGCTAACTCAATAATGTCATCATGTCCATATAAACGGGCCATAATGCCATCATTATAGCGGGAAAGCACTCGAGCGATGTCTTTGATCTCTTCTCGCGTGCCGATTCCGATATCGGATGGTGCTAAATAAAGAGCATGTCCTCCTAATTGAAACATGCCGACCTCAAAGGAAATTCTTGTCCGCGCAGATGGCTTCTGAAAAATCATCGCCAATGTCTGTCCTTTTAAGAGCAGCGTTTTTTCTCCATTTTTATGCTTTGCCTTTAATTCGAGACTCAAATCTAAAAATTCAAAAATCTCATCCTTTGTAAAATCTGCCAGTGATAGAAAATGTTTTGTCAATGCTCATTCCTCCTGGATAGCGGTCTTTTTCTGTCATCAATTATTCAATAAAAAAATCCTGGATTTTGGTAAACACAATGCTTTTTTCATCAAGCTTTGTTTTACTTGACATTGGTTGATTTTTATAAAATGTAACGGCTCAGATCTTCATCTTCAATTATGTCCTTTAATGCGTTACGAACGTCTTTATCGGAAATTTTAACTTCAACAATCTTTTCATCTGGTACATCAAACAAGATATTTTCTAGCAGAGTGGTGATGATCGTATGCAATCTTCTGGCACCAATATTTTCAGCACTCTCATTGACTTCATTGGCGATCTGAGCGATTTCCCTGATCGCGCTTTTAGTGAATGATAGTTTGACACCCTCTGTTTTTAGCAAAGCCACGTACTGCTTGATCAGAGCATTTTCCGGTTCGGTCAAAATCCGGATAAAATCTTCAGTTGTCAAGCTGTCCAGTTCGACGCGAATTGGAAACCTGCCTTGAAGTTCAGGAATGAGATCTGATGGTTTGGAAACATGAAAAGCGCCCGAGGCAATAAAAAGGACATGATCGGTTTTGACCATGCCGTATTTCGTGATAACACTGGAGCCTTCGACGATGGGCAACAAATCGCGCTGAACGCCCTCACGGGACACATCAGGCCCATGCCCAGAATTTTCGCCGGCAATCTTATCTATTTCATCCAAAAAAACGATGCCAGCATTTTCCACTCGTTCAATAGCTTCTTTGACTACCTCCTCCATGTCAATAAGCTTTTGTGACTCTTCCAGGATGAGAAAGCGGCGCGCTTCAGGAATGTTCATTTTTCGTCGTTTTGTTTTTTTGGGAAACATGGGACCCAGCAAGTCTTGGATGTTCATCCCCATTTCTTCAATGCCCATTGGTGAAATTATTTGCATCACCGGTGAGGTCGAAGCCGGCACATCCAACTCAACTTTTCGTTCATCTAACTTTCCCGCTTTTAACTGCTCTCTCAATTTTTCACGGGTTCGTTTCCATTTCAAAGAGGTTTCATCCCCCGATTCATTTATTTTTGTTTCATTATTCTTGCTTTCTGGCAATGGCGGCAGCAGCAAATCAAGCAGTCGTTCTTCTGCTAGCACTTCTGCCTTTTTTTCGACTTCTTCAGTTTTTTGATTGCGAACCATGGAAACAGCTAAATCAACTATGTCCCGGACAATCGATTCGACATCCCGACCGACATAGCCGACTTCAGTGAATTTTGAAGCTTCTACTTTGATGAACGGTGCATTGGCTAAGCGCGCCAAGCGACGGGCGATTTCTGTTTTACCGACACCGGTTGGGCCGATTAAAATAATATTGTTGGGCATAATTTCTTCGCGCAACTCATCATCCACCTGCTGTCGCCGCCATCGATTACGCAACGCGATGGCCACCGATTTTTTAGCTTTATCCTGACCAATAATATATTTATCCAATTCTTTTACAATCTGTCTCGGAGTCAATTCCTCTGTGGCTTTTTTCATTTTTTTCCTTTCCGGATAAAGCTATAATTCTTCGATTTTAATATTAGTGTTGGTATAAATGCAAATGGCGCCAGCAATTTTTAAAGCTTCCTCGACAATTTTTTTAGCATCCATATCCGTGTGTTTAATCAGCGCTTGAGCGGCAGCTTGAGCGAAGGGGCCGCCTGATCCCAGTGCAATAACATTATCATCAGGTTCGACAATATCGCCGGTGCCTGAAATCAAATAACTGAAATCTTTATCCATAACAGCAATTTGCGCTTCCAGCCGGCGCAAATAGCGGTCAGTTCTCCATTCCTTGGCCAATTCCACGGCGGCTTTGGGCAAGTTGCCATGATACTGCTCAAGTTTGGCTTCAAATTTTTCGAATAACGTCAGCGCATCAGCCGAAGCACCTGCAAATCCCACCAAGATGGAATCATTATAGATCCTGCGGATTTTTCGAGCACCGCTTTTCAGCACTGTATCACCAAAGGTAACCTGACCATCCCCTCCCAATGCGACACTCCCCTTTTTTCTCACGCCGAGAATAGTGGTCGACCGAAATATGTCATTTTGATTTTTCATTTTACCTCGCATTTATGTCCTTCAGATTTTTTAAATAATCGCTATCAGTCGTCAAGATTAACCAAGTTTTTTCATCGAGTGTTTGCTGGTATGTATCCATACTTTTCGTGAAAGAATAAAAATATTGTACCGCCAAGCAGCATATAATTTTTAGAAATTGACGGAAGCCGAATCTCTTCTCCTCTGAAATTCACTTTCCTGCGGTGATAATTCTGCATGATTATCTTCTCCTTCAATCAAAATTAAATATTTTTTCTTAACCGAGATATTGGTATGCCCATCTGCTCACGGTATTTGGCAATCGTGCGCCGTGCAATATTAAAGCCTTCTTCTTGAAGCAGTTCAACAATCTTGGAATCATTGAGCGGCTTTTTCTTATTTTCTGCCTCGATAATTTTTCGAATTCGATCTTTGATTTCTTTGTTGGAAACATCTTCGCCATCATCTCGATGGATTTTTTCGCTAAAAAAATGTTTCAATTCAAATACGCCAAAATCGGTCTGGACATATTTTCCATTGGTAACTCGGCTGACAGTGGAAATATCCATCTGTATTTCATCAGCGATGTCCTTTAAAATCATGGGTCTGAGATGAGCAGTACCCAACTCAAAAAATTCGGGTTGACGTCTGACAATCGCTTCCACCACGCGCAAGATGGTCGCTCGTCTTTGATGGATGGAGTTGATCAACCAGCGGGCAGATTCTAATCTATTTTTGATATATTCTTTTGTCGTCTTGGAAGTATTTTTTTTATCAAGCAACAAATTTTTATACTGGTTGTTAATTCTCAAATGTGGGATATTCCAATCGTTGAGAATAATTTTAAATTCGTTATCCTCTTTTTTTACGATGACATCAGGAGTAATTGTAT
>CAZNDR010000452.1:0-3991 GCA_964571835.1 uncultured Cytophagia bacterium
CAGCCTCTACGCCACCAAGAACGTCATGAGCGGAGAAGGTGGCATGATTACGACGAACGATCCGAAGCTATTCGAACGGATTTCATTGTACCGCTCTCATTGTACTCGCGTTTATGGCAAAAGCACCAAGTATTGTTCGCTTGACGAAAATCGATTCCCCATGGGCAAAAAATTTTGGTGGCAGGATTTTGATGATGTCGGCTATAATTTTCGTCTGACTGATATTCAGGCAGCCGTTGGTATCGAGCAATTGAAGAAATTGGACGAGCTAAATCAACGCCGCATCAGTTACGCAGCTTATCTCAGCCATGGTTTGAAAGAGGTGAGAGGTTTGATTCTGCCAAAAGTCTTGCCTAAAAATAAGCATGTATTTCACCTGTTCCCGGTCTTGATCGAGCCGGAAGAGTTTGGCATGAATAAAGAAGATTTTATTTATTTGATGCTAAAAAGGTTTGGAATAAAAATTGGTTTTCATTATATTCCCTTGACCTGGACGACTGCTTTCAGAAAGCGCGGTTTTAGCCGTGGACAATTTCCCAACGCAGATAGAGTCGGGGAACAAGTAGTGACGCTGCCTCTTCATCCGAGATTGACCCAGGAAGCAATGGATTATTTAATCGAAAGCATTTTGAAATTAAAAAAATAATAAATTTGTTCAAGAAAGATTTTGATCAACTAATTTTTGGAGGTACAGCCATGTCAGAAAAAAAAGGAATGAATCGTCGCCAATTTTTAGGCAGCACGGTTGCTGCGTCAGCTGCTTTTTCAATTGTTCCTCGACACGTAATTGGCGGCTCAGGATTCAAAGCTCCCAGCGATCGACTGAATATTGCCGGCATTGGCATTGGGGGCAAAGGGAAAGATAATTTAGCTGAATGCGTCAAAGCTGGAGAAAATATTGTGGCGCTGTGCGATGTGGACGAAGATTATGCCGGTGAGGTTTTCAAAAAATACCCGGACGCCAAGCCCTACAAAGATTTCCGAGTCATGCTGGAAAAGCAAAAAGATATCGATGCCTGTATCATTGCCACGCCCGACCATTCTCATGCCGTCATTGCCCTGACGGCTATGCAATTAGGCAAACATGTCTATGTGCAAAAACCGTTGACGCGTACGGTTGCTGAATCGCGTGCGTTAACAGAAGCTGCGCGCAAATACAAAGTCGCCACCCAGATGGGCAACGAAGGTCACTCGAAAGAAAGCGTGCGCATTCTCACCGAATGGATCTGGGATGGTGCCATTGGTGAGGTGTACGAGGTGCACGCCTGGACTGACCGGCCCTGGTGGTTGCATGGCATTTATCGTCCTTATGAAAAGCCGGACGTGCCAGAAAAGCTGGACTGGGATCTGTGGCTAGGTCCAGCTGCTTACCGCCCTTATCATCCGTTGTACTTGCCCTGGGTTTGGCGAGGCTGGTGGGATTTTGGCACTGGTGCGCTGGGCGATATGGGCTGTCATGTGCTGGATATCGTTTACACGGCGCTGAAATTGGAGCCACCGACCAGTATTGAAGCCTGTTCGCCGGTGATTTATGCTCAGCGGCATGTCAGAAAGGATACCATGCCAGATACGGCACCGGTGGCTTCGATTGTACGCTATCAATTTCCCACAAAGAATAAGAAGAAAGCGCTCACTATTACCTGGTACGATGGCGGGCTTTTGCCGGCTCGTCCGCAGGAACTGGAAGCGGAACGTAATATGGGCGATAATGGGCTGCTGTTTATTGGCGATCAAGGCACTATTTTGACTGGCATTTATGGTGAGGGCGCACGAATCATTCCTGAAGAAAAAATGAAAAAGTACAAACTCCCTAAGAAATCCTTGCCCAGGATTGAAGGAACGCATGAACAAAACTGGATTCAGGCATGCAAAGGCGGCGAGCCCGCTTGTGCCAATTTCGATTATTCCGGTCCGTTTACCGAAATAGTGCTGTTGGGGAATGTGGCACTGCGCGCTGGTCAGAGAATCGAATGGGATGCTCAGAAAATGAAAGTAATCAATCTGGAAAGTGCTAATCAGTTTGTCAGTTCAACTTATCGAGCGGGCTGGTCGGTTTAAAGATAGCTTGTCAGCTAAGGCAATCTCTGCAATTGACCAAGACCTGTTTCAACATTGTGAGGAGAGAATCATGGCGAAAGAGTGCAGTTGGTTTGTTAGTCTTTTGGCTTTTATGTTTTTTCAAGCTGTATTAGCTGGCGACATCGTGGAAACAATCGGCGATGGCGAAAATCAGATCACTGTCATTTATTTGAAAGGGCAGCCTTACGAAATGGGCTACCTTCACGGCAGCGCCCTTAAGGAACAGATCACGACGTTGTACGATTCGGTGATGAAAGCAGCAAGCAATTATGCGGATCCGATTCTTCTCGACATCGCCTATAATCAAATGGCGCCTTATATTCCTCTGGCTTATAAAGATGAAATGCAGGGATTGGCTGATGGAGCTGAAATCAATGTGAAAATCGTGCATCGCATGCATGCCATTCCCGATTTGAGTGAGTTGGATTGTTCCTTTTTTGCCGCCTGGGGCAGTGCCACCGCCGACGGAAATTTGTACCAGATCCGTGCCCTCGATTATGCCACCGATATTCATCTGCAAGAGCATCCGGCGCTAATCGTTTATGAACCGGATGAAGGGCAGCGCTTTATCAACGTCGGCTGGGTCGGTTTTATTGGTGTGGTTTCGGGTATCAACTATCAGGGAATTTCCGTCAGCGAAATTGGCGATGATTATGATAAAGAGTTTCAAACAATGGCTGGCGAGCCGATGCCGTTTGTGTTGAGAGATGTGCTGCAATTTAGTCAATCACTCGCTCAAGCGGTCAACATCATTTCCACTGCCCCTCGAACTTCATCATTTCTCTATTGCGTCGGCGACGCCAAAATACCCAGCGCCCTTTCCTTGAAAGCTGGTCCACGTTACTGCGAAGTTTTTTCTGATAGCACCAATCCCAATCCCTTTTTGAATGACGTGGTCTATTTTTCCATGGGCGTTGAAAGCTCCTGGAATGCCAAAGTTTATAATTATCTTTATCCGCTGCTAGGCAATATTAATGCCGATACTGGAAAAAATCTGATGCGGGATTTAGGTACCGGTGACTTGCATGCTGTAGTTTATGATTTCTCTCACGGAAATTTATGGACTGCTAATGCCGATCCGATCTGGTGCGATGCTTTCAGACAGACTTTTATCCAATATGAGTTAAGTCGGGCTGACAGCTTTTTTGCCAATTGCTCGCCAACAGTAATTAATCGATCAAAAGAGAATCTGCCCAGTAATCTCATGCTCAAACAAAACTATCCCAATCCTTTTAATTTATCCACTATAATTGAATTTGAGATTCCACCAACTGCTGCGAACGAATATAGTGACGCAGTATTGATTATTTATGACCTTCAAGGGAATGAGCTTAATACACTTTGGAGTGAACAAATTACACCCGGAAATTGCCGGGTGAATTGGGACGGAAAAAATAAAACCGGACAGCCTGTGCCATCTGGGATTTATTTTTATCGACTGCGAATAGGAAGTTCTCAATTGGTTCGCCGTCTATTGGTAATGCGGTAGTGAATTGCCTGCTTTTTTACTATGTGTTCATCATTTGCAAAAAAACATTTCAAAAAAGTGATCCAAACGAACTTTTTGTAGCGCAATAATTTTAAAAAGCAGTTGACTTTTATTTTTATTTGTGCTATGATAAATGTAAGAAAAAGCGATGGTGCGAAGAACTCGAGCAGAAATATACCTGGCCAGAGATTGAACCCGAGTCAGACTCTTTACAAAATTGGTTATGGAGGAGATGATTCGGGTTTTTTTATTGATGCTCTAAATGGCGCGCCCGGTATTTATGCTTCACGTTGGCTGGGAGAAAATCTTAGTGAAGTAGATAAGGCCAGACTAACTTTGGAAAAAATTACTGCTGTTCCCGATAATCAGCGTGGCGGCTATTTTGAGGCAGCTATAACTTTAGTTTCTCCCCAAAAAGAAGAG
>CAZNDR010000453.1:0-3978 GCA_964571835.1 uncultured Cytophagia bacterium
AACGCTACTGTCCAGTTCCATCTGAGGCAAAACCACTCTTCATAGCATTTAAATACTCTATTATTGATTTTCTACTCATTTGGCCTTTCCTCATATGCCAAATTATAGTTATCGAATTATTGAGGCAATGATATTGTTTTAAAATTTGCTGGGTTAGATTATTTTTAAGTCAGTGCGTTCCCCATCGACATTTTTTATTCAGCTTCTTGATAAAAATGCTTAATGTGCTCCACGACTTCTTCTGGCGTATCGACCACGGTCAGCAGTTTTAAATCATCTTTTTCAATTTTCTTTTCTACTAACAACCGGCTTTTCATCCAGCTGATAAGCCCCTCCCAATAGCGACTATCAACCAGTATCACCGGAAACTTAGAAATTTTTTTGGTTTGGATCAAAGTGAGCGCCTCAAACAATTCATCCAAGGTGCCAAATCCGCCGGGCAATATAACAAAGGCTTTGGCATATTTTATAAACATCACTTTGCGAATAAAAAAATATTTAAAGCCTAGCCGCACATTGGCATATTGATTAGGAATTTGCTCAAACGGCAAATCGATATTTAAACCGACTGAAATTTCATCAGCCTCAGCCGCGCCGCGGTTTCCGGCTTCCATAATTCCGCCACCGCCGCCAGTGATCACACCATAGCCAGCTTTGGCTACCTGTTGGCCGATTTTTCGTGCCAGTTCATAATCCTTGTCACCTTCACTCACTCGCGCTGATCCAAAAATGGTCACACAATCCTTCACATTAGACAGGGCTTCAAATCCTTCGACAAATTCTGCCATAATTCGAAATACGCGCCAGCTATCTTCAATAAAAAACTTTTCAATTTGCCCGTTAACTAATTTGTTCATTGTTTTTTCCTTACCGTAACACTATCAACTTTCGTTTCGCTGAATGATCATCTGCTATCAATTTGCAGAAATAAATGCCGCTAGGAACTGTGGCTCCTTGGTCGTTTTGCCCATGCCACTTTATCTGATGCTGACCTGGCTGATAATCTTGTTCAATCAGCGTACAGACAAGTCTTCCCATCGAATCATAGATTTTTAAACTAACCGACGATTTTCTCGCCAGGCTAAAAGAGATTGTCGTTGCTGAATTGAAAGGATTGGGATAATTTTGTACTAATAAAAATTCATCAGGTTTCACTTTTTTATTGTTTTTAACCCAGGAAGAAGCCGGCTGATATTTTTGTGCCTTTACTTGGCAATGCAACGGCTTTTTCATTTGTTCGCAAATGAGCCCTGCCTGGACTGGACTTAGATTAGGCGGCAGAAAAAAATTATAAAATTCAAAACTCAGCGATGCTCGTTCAACCAGATAATTTTCAATATTGTTGTCTAAAAAGAAACCGTTGTCGCCATACGACATTAAATCACCGGAATCATCAATGAGAAAAAAATCTTCTCCAGTACTGCCGTTTTTCAGATCATGATAATAGAGCCCAACGCTGTCTGCATAAGGTAACACATAAAATAGATTGAGCATGGTCCCCTGGTCGCCAGTGCCCATTGTCCAATTCAACTGCGCTGGCCTAAGCCGATGGTCGAGGTGATAATCAGCGGTTGAATCGCCATCAATGACCGTTCCAATATTATTAAGTTCACTGTAGAATTTCATGCCCTCAGCATACTGATTGAAATCCCAGGAAATGCGAAATTTGTCTATTTCAATGGGCAACTCAAATGATTTGATGGGAATTTCAAATAATTTAAATGATCCATACCAGGGATAGAAAAAGGATGTCTGGGTGAGGGTGTAATTAATTTCGTATTCAACTATGAACCTGATTTTATAATGAAAAGTCAAAATAGAATTTCGGATAATTCTCACCTTTCCCCAGCGAGCATAATTGTTCACGAGTTTGACGCTATCTTCAGTTATGGTTGGAGCTGGCCATACGATAAAATAGCCCCACAGTCGAAATTTAAACCTGTCAAATATATCTTGCTCCAAACCGCCGATGTCAGCTTTAATACTAACATCACTCAGTTGTCCTGTCTCGTTGAAACCGATCTGGTAATATGTTGAACTGACTTGATCAGCTGGTAGCTCATAGTTTAATTCATAGTCATCAGGAATCGGATCGTCTTTTGTTTCTGAATAATAGACGTAAACAAAACCATGGCTATGATCTATGATATCAGTAAAACAAATTTCCAGGCGATTGGAATCTGTATTTTCTACCCAAATAGAATCGGCGGCTTGATCCCCCAGATCGTTTGCCATGAATACTATTTCATCATCAGCGTCCAGCAAGCCGAGCAAACTATCTTCGGCTACAAAATATTTCACTGAATCTCTTATTTCACGCTTTGCCTCCAGGTAAGCTGGATTGACCTCATCAATTTGAAAAGGAATCAAGCGCCAGTTTTTCTCTTCAGCCTGGTAACTATAAAGAAAAATTTTTTCGATGGGCTGATTCAAAAACAGGCTCAGTGAATCGCCGGTGAGAACAATGGGCTGATAGGGTCGAGAAAGCTGTGCTCGGCTCAGGCCAATCAAATTAATCATTAAACAAAAAATCATCGCGCCGGTTTTGACTTGCATTTAATCCTCTCTCTCTAATTTTTTTTGGTAATGTTTTGCCAAATTGCCCTTCCTGCCTTTTTAACGGCATAAAACTAATTTTTTTATCTCGGTAAAACGACCATCTGAGAATTGAAAAAAATATAATCCTGAGGGATACCTTCTATTTGATGAAGGTACCAGCCATTTGATCTGGGTTAATGGCTGGGACAGTCGGCCGATATAAATTTTATCTACCAACTGACCTTGGCAATTAAAAATATTTATTAAGATATTTGAATCGCTAATTTTTCTAAGTTGGAAATTGACCGCCTCTGAATAGGGATTAGGAAAGCAGCTTTCAATGTGAAATGATTTTATAGGGCCCGCACTTACGCTTATTTCTTTGCTAAAACTAAAATGATAATTTTCTGGCGGCTCTTTAAAATAAATTAACGTCGGATTGGCAAAGCGATCGATGTTGCAGGGGATGGCAATTAGCTTTTGCCCCGGCAGAGCAGTGTCGAGAGTAATTGTTTTTCCAGGACGAACGAGGTACGATTTGATTTGTTCGTTATGCCAACTAATGACCGCCAATCGCCAATGGCTGGAATTTTCCGCCGAAAAACTGACTCGGTAAATTCCCTCCTCCAGCACTTGCAATTGATAATAATCCGCCGTCAGAAAATAGCCCGTGTCGATGCCTTCAAAATAATAATCAATTATTTGGTCAGACAACAATCTTACCTTCGGATATTTGGCTGCTTCTTGATAAGAAAAATTTTCCACCGCACGTGCACCAGTAAAATAATTCCACATACAAAATTTTACAAATTCAGCTTCAAAGTTGCTGCCTCTATTTTTAAAAACAAGATCGATCGCTTCTAAAGCCGGCATCTCGGGCATTAATTGCCAGCTCTGCAAAATTGCCTGAGCGCCAAAGCTTTCTTCTATATAAAAACAAAAAATACATGTTCCATAAATATGTTTGAAAACGTTGGGAATGGTAAACGATACGCCGTTCAAAGGAATTTCTGGTGCTGAAAAGAAATAATCCAAATAGTACAGATAATTGTCCACTTCATCAAAAACCTGATCTTCCATCCATACAGCAGACGCCTCGAAAAAAAACGAATCTGAATTACGAAAAACATAACCTAACTGGATAGCGTGAAAAAACTCATGAGCAGCAATCACCTTGATGGCATTGTCGCCCTGAATGTGGAAGCCAGACCCAACAAAATCATTATCAAACAAAATGTAACTGGACACATTTCTCAGTATTGTCGCTGTAGAATCAAAATTTTCCTTGATTGTCGTCGCATACTGATTAACTAAATCGATCACATAAACATCGTACGGCGCGCTTTCATTTTTCATCGAGGGCGGAATTTGATAATTCATTTGTCGGCATTCCAGCGTAAAGCTTTTTTCGAATGCATCAGCAATTTTTTCAATTCTATC
>CAZNDR010000454.1:0-3978 GCA_964571835.1 uncultured Cytophagia bacterium
GATTTGCCAGTCGATCTCCCAACTCGTGTCTGATTTTTTCAGCGACGACCTTCAGCTTTTCCACAATATCGGTATGCGGAGTGGCCACATCAACAGTTTCGCTGACCTCGCTTGGTGGCCGAAAAACTTTGCTTTCAGCTAACCGGTGGTCTTTTTATTTTTCTGCTAACCTTTGGTATAAGGGAAGCTCTTCGGCTCTACAGGGAGACTGGGAGCATTTCGCGGGCAATTATTGCAAGTATCTGTGTTTTTATCCTGAGGTAATTTCTCTGAAACCCAGTAGCTAGCAGAGTTATTTTATTTTTGCCCGGCTTTGTTTCAGCTAACTTGGGCAACCCCCAGAATTTTTGAATTTGACCTGTGCTAGGCTGAAAACGGCACAGTAATTGCCATAAATTGAATCTACCCGTGTTCTCAATATTTTGGTGACTAAATTTAAAGTATTGAATTTTATTATTAACATTCTGTTTTACATTTTTATTTTAATGACAGCCGCGTCGGTTTAATTTAAGAAATAGGCTATATTTTATTTGAGCCGGCATTGGGCAATTCATTGTTTACTTTGCACGGTCTAAAAAATGTTCAACGATTTGTTGAAAATGCTGGAGGCACTGCTGTCGGGTTTCCGGATCACAGACGCGGACAAGAAAATAAATTATGAATCAATTGGCCATCATATGCTGAAAATATTTTTAGAGGTCGATAATATTGTAGAACAGGGAAAATTGTTTTTTACAATCATGAAAAAAGATCTCAACATCCCCTTAACTGTCGGCGTCAGCTTGTTGGTGGCAATGGAAGAATCGATGGGAAATTTGCTAATTCACATTGAGCATGAATCGCTATTACCGTTAGCAAAAGTTGATTTGCCGAACCAAAAAAAATTCGTCTGCCTGCTTGATAAAGAATCCGGCAGCACGAGATTTCAAATTGGTCAATTCATGGCTCAGTTAGAACCTGTTGAGTGTTTCATCGATTCCAAAAATTTTGCCCCGTCGCCAGTTGTTGCAGCAGTCAAAGAGAAAGCGCCCATCTCAGAAGGCGGTGAAATAGTGGAAATATGTCAGTTGCCGCATTTTATGTCCGATACCAAGATGCTGCAACTCTCCATTTTGGGCGCTGAGGAACAAATTGCAGCAGCAATAAAAGCGCTGCAGAAAATAGAGCGGCTGAGTTCGGAGTTGAGACTAATTATTATTAATGATTTCAAATTCGAGGACATTTTTTAATTTGCAGAATGGGCTTGTCGACAAACTGTCACCAAATCTTCACATCTTCACTAATTTCATTCAGATATTTAGCTTCGAGATAAAAACCGGTCTTTATCACCCCTCTCACTTCAAACAAAATTTCAAAATAGGGCGGCACTTTATTATCTTGCTGGATAAATTGGTGCCGCAACTGGCGCAGCATCACGGGATTGGCGAGATATTTTGCCACTTCTGGCGCGCCTGAAGAGAAAAAGGAAGTGATCAGCATAATGGCATTGTCGTTCGGACCTGGCAATTTGAGCGCGATCGCTAGATCCCGGTGATAGCCAGTCGATTGATTGTACGAAGTCACCAGCGTGTCGGAAATGCTGCTATCGGGCGAATTATAAATTATTCGATGTGGATAAAATTTGAACTTAAAATGGGAGCACGAAATATATTGACTAAAAAGTCCCAGCGTCTTTAGACTGCCTAAAAAGATGATATTATTCTCATGAATTATTTCGGGCGTAACATCAACTAATCTTCTCAAAATGACCGGTTTGGGCACAGAATAAAAAACGCTCAAAATTGGCGGAAGACTCCAGATGCTTCCATCGGGAAAATATGCCTCATCGGTCGGTTGGATTTTTTTTAAAGGGAATTGGGCTTTGTAAGCATTTAACTCTTCCATCGTATTGATATTCAAATCCCGAACATAGCGCCATTTCTCTAAATCTTTATCATATTCGGAAAAGAATAGGTTGTTGCCCAGGACAATCAGCGTTGGCAAATCATTCTGCAGATATTCAGCCCAGATGGGATTGCGCTTATCGATTAATTGATAGTAAGCTATTTTATTATTGGCGTTTCTGTTGCTGATCCACAGATAAAGACAGAGCAGAATTAAAAAGCAAATAATGATGATAAAATAGATTTTGCTCAGCGATGAGTAGGTGGGTGGCGATTTAACGGCAGTTTCCCTTCTGGGCAAAAATTCAAGGGCATAATGGCCCTTGGGAATATTTAATTTATATTTATCATTTTTCCCTTCGTTTTGATAATAGGCTTCCAATTTGTTCCGCAGGTGAAACATGTGCACTCGAACGATGGTATCTTCGTTGGGATTGAAGTCTTGACTTCGATCAAAAATTTCCAAGGCAATTGATGTTTCTTTGGGAATCTCGTCCTTTAGAAATGATTGAAAAAGAAATTGAAGCAGGCTTTTGTTGATCTGAGAATTGGCAAATTCGTGGCTGTTTAGTATCTTATCTTGAATAGAGTGAATTTCTTTTTTATTTAACATCAGCGTCTCTATCGTAATAAGATTTTTAAAAAATCGACTAAAAAAACGGATGGATATTGAAGATTATGTTAAGATCGACAAGTTCATTTTTACTTCTTTAACAAATTTTTAACAGTTAACCATAACAGTTATTAACTTGAAATTTTAAAAAAAATATCATATGAATGATTGTATGCTCTGTTGCTGGCAAAGATAATAAATTTAGATAAAAAAAACAAACAAAAAATTTATTAGTACTTCCTAGCTGACTGGCTAAAAAGGCGCTGCTGGAGATACCCTTATCATGAAAAGAAGGACGTTCCTTTTATCAAGCGCTGCTGCGTGTATTGGTGGCAGCCTGTGGAGTTGTGATGCCATCAACAATAATTTTCGGATGAATAGAAATTTTAAAAAATCCACCAACGTTGTTGATCAATTAAAATGGATAAATGACCACCGCCGCGCTGATCTTGCCAAAAATTTCCTGCAAAAAAAAGCTTCTGAACTGAATGATCTAATTCCCGAAATAAACGACATCGAGGTTGCGAACTGCTTTGCTAACCAGGCGGGCACTTTTTTAAGAATTATTGCCTGGAATACTGAACGGGGTCGCTATTGGCGGGAAGCAACTCGCTTGCTCACCGAACATCCTATTTTAAAAAATCCAGACATTGTTATTCTGGGTGAAATAGATCTGGGCATGGCACGCTCTAATAATGAGCATACTACCAAAGAGTTGGCCAATGGGCTGAATATGAATTATGCTTATGCAGTTGAATTTCTCGAATTGACCAACGGTGAGCTGGAAGAAAGAGAAAAGTATCCCGGCGAAAATGAGTGGGGGTATCATGGCAATGCAATCCTGTCTAAATATCCGTTGACAAATTTGTGTCTCATTCGTTTTCCTGGCATTGAAAAATGGTATAGCAACTATCAAAAGCGGTTAGGCGGGCGCATGGCACTTTTTGCTGAAGCGAAAATTCATAACCGCAGCATCAGGTTGGTCTCCACTCATCTGGAAAATTTAGGTGACGACCCGCAATTACGCCGCATCCAGATGAAAATGATATTGAATGAATGTAACCATGCTCTTCATTCGTCCTCGACAATCATTGCCGGAGACTTTAATTCCTCGCCGGATGAACTTTTGTTCCATGACCTCAAAAAAGCAGGATTCTTGATTGATGAATGCAATGAAATGGACATACCCACTCAACAAATCTTAAAAGAGGGACAGGTGAGTTTAGCTAAAAATAAAATTGATTATATTATTCTAAAAGCATTGCCGGTATGTGCTGATGAGACATCTCCCAAAACAGTTCTGGCAGTATCTGAAGATGTTAAAAAACATAAAATGCTGAGCGATCATGCTATTGTCACGGTTAAGGTCAGACTATCATGAGAGCGATTATTTACTGACTTATTGTTTTGAATTTATCCTGACGACACAAGAATGTTGCGCTTCAGAGATTGGGCACTTTTTCGATTTTCTATCTGAAGATG